>JAFGRR010000660.1 GCA_016935035.1 Phycisphaerae bacterium
AGACGGAAGAGCAGTCAGAATCCGACGCGCAGCAACAGGAGCAGCAGGAAACGCCGGCAACCCAGGCCAGTGATCCCAACCAGCCCACGCCCACGCCGCAAGATGCCGCTGAGCAGCAGCCGCGTGAGTTGGACGAGAATGCCCGCCTGACGCCGATGCAGGTCCAGCAACTCTTGCAGCGTGTCCGTGACGCGGACCGCGCCCGCCGGGAGGAACTGCGTCGTCGTGCCATGATCCGCGCACTACATGAAGCGCGCAATCGTCCCGTCGATCGTGATTGGTGACCCACGATGTACTGCTCCTTATCCTGGAGCGAGTTCACACGAGAACATCCAGGCGCAAGCCAGCGGGCCCGCGCTGTGCACGGACCCGCTGGTTGACAGGTGTCAGTTGTCGTGTTGTGTTACCTATGACCCGGTGATGATGTCCACGAAGGCGCCGATGTCGAACACGTCAACGGATGTGTCCTCGTTGCAGTCGGCGAGGTTGATATCACAGTCCGGGTACGCGAGTGCATATGCCGCTGGGTCGGTGAGTGCCAGCACGAATGGGTCGATGTCGAAAACATCCGTCGCGCCGTCACAGTTCAGATCGCCCAGCCCGAATCCAGCCTGCGGCAGCGTTGCCAGACAGGCGCCGGACGAGAACGTGGTTTCGAGCGATTCCAGGTTGCGCGCCTTGGCGCGGAAGCAGTACTGCGTGTCTGGCTGCAAGCCCAGCAGTGTAGTAGTGCCCCAGTCGGCATCTGATTGCCAGACCGGGCTGGCGCTGGCGTTGCCAGAGGCATCAACGTACATGTTGAGCCAGCTTCCATCCGTTGTGTTGTAGCACTGGACCGCGATCTCGGTGTACGCCGGGTTGTAGCTGATCTCCACGTCGAGATCGAGCGTCGCGGGCGTCTCGTTACCGAGGACCGGGGTTCCCGGCGTGACTGCATGCGTCGCCTTTGTGGCCGACGGACACCAATCCGTCTCGATGGCGTCGCGGTTGCGTGCCTTCACGCGGTACGTGTAGCTGGTGTTCGGCGTGAGGCCGACCGCCGTGTCCGTCGTGGTGTGAATCCACGCGTTCAGGCCGCTGTCGCCGCCCGTAGTTTCAGAGTCGAAGTACACGCCGGACGACAGAAGCGTCAGGTTCGTCAGTGTGCCGGTGGCGGTCATGGCGATCGACGAGGAGTTGACGGTGCCAAAGGTGATGCTGGCCGGCGTCTCAATGAGCGTCGCGACAAGAACCCAGTTGCTCAGGTTCGTCTCGTTCGGCGGAACCGCACTGTCCCGGGCCTTGACGCGGTAGTAGTACTCCGTGTTCGCGTTCAGGCCGCTGTCGGTGTAGTCGCGGTAGGCGGCTGACTGCCAACTGCTGGTGTGCGCGCCGGCGCTGGCTTCGAAGTAGTACTCCACTGGAGGCGACTGGCTGTCCGTTGCCGTGGTCGCCGTCATCGCGATCTCGCTGGTGCTTATCGCGTGGGGCGATACCTCGAACGTCATGGGGTCGGGCTGCGGCGGACTGATGTCACCGACGTTTTCCTTTGTGACCGTTATGCTGTAGGTGTTGCGCACGTCGTCCGCGAGGTAGACGCGCAGGTAGAAGGTCGCCGCGCCGCCGGTATTTATGAAAACCAGCGACTCGTTGTTGGTGACCGTCGTGGCGGACGCGACAACGCTGCCGCCACAGGAGTCGTACAACTGCATGTCGATGTTGCCCCAACCGTCAGTGAATTCGAGCGCAACGGTCAGTTGCTCGCCGGCAGCCAGGCTGATCTCGTACCAGTCCTCGCTGGTGCTCTTGACGACGAGGTTGTTGAACGTGCCGGTGCCGATTGCGGCGGCGCTGGCGCAGTCGTCGTTGTCTTCGTAGCCGTCGTCATAGCCGTCGGCGAGATAGGACGAGATGGTCGAGTAGTACGTTGAGAAACGGCCATAGTAGACGTATGTCGAGAGGTGGTCACAGCCGGCCTCACCACTGCCGAAGCTGCAATTGCCAAACAGCGCCTGGTCACTCTCGCGGAAAATGCCGGAGCCGGACGAGCCGTAGTAGATCTGCCCGACGGCGTCGGTGACATTGAAGCGCAGCTCGTGGAAGTAGGTGTAGACGCCGGAGTAGCGCTTGGCGCGGCAGTAGAACTTCCGCTCACCGCTCGCGTGATGCACGCCGACCGACCAGGTTCCCGTCGATGGGTTACCGGTAATCCAGCCGCTCCAATACACACCCGCCGGCACCACGCCCTTAAGCAACATCAGCGTCCAGTCGGCGCCCATGACGCTGCCGTTATAGCCGGACGTCCCGAGGAGCGTGGCGTAGTTGGTTTGCTGGGTGGTCATGTAGCCGCCCGTGCCGCAGCCCAGGAGTTGATAGAACCACTCGCATTCGAGCGTGTGAGCCTCGGTCTCAGAATCGATGCAGTGCGCGCTGGTCAGGAAGTAGGGGGTTTGGTCGCCGGTTTGCGTTGCCAGCAGCGTGCCGGTGCAGTTGTACCAATAGCCGTCATCGTCGTCCTGGAACGACATCTTGGCGACGGAGTAGCTGACATCGAGCCATGCGGGATAGCAGGCGATGTCCGGCATGCAGTCCAGCGCGCTACGCGTGCTGCTGCCATCGAGAATGCGGTACATGTGCGCGACCTGGTCGATCTCAAAGCCGAGGACCGCCGGCTGGCCGGCCGGCACGTAGTACTCGACGTAGGCCGTGTCGCCCTTGATACTGCGTGCCCAGAAGTCGCCGCTGTCGCGCGGCCCGGCGCCGGTCAGCGGACCGATACCGTGCTCGGGGTCTGATGGGGAGTAGACGTAGATCTCTGCGCCGAGGGGCAGATTGATGTTTGAGAAGTGCAGGCGCATGCCCTGTGCGCCGTCGCTGGCCAGCGCCATGCTCCAGAGCTGGCCGCCATCGGAGAGTTCCTGCCACTCGCCGGTCGGCGTAACATCGAGCAGGCGCGTGATGCCGACGCGCGGGGGTGTGCCCCACTGGGCGTTGGCTTCGTCTTCCGCGCTAAGTGTGTCTACGTCAACCGCTGGCAGACGCGACTCGGGGAATGCGACACTGCGCAACCCACGCGCCATGGCGGGTGACTCGAACGGCGTCTCCACGGGCTGGTAGTTCACCAGCCAACGTACGCCGGGGGTCTCCACGGCATCGAGGTCTTCGGCGTCGACGGTTTGTAGCGGCTCGATCGCGGTGGTCGAGACCATCTCACCTGGCGCGTCGCCAATCTGGGCCCACGCCGTCCCTGACGCGGTAAGCACCCAGGCCGACACGCATAACACGCCGACCAACAAGCCTCTTTGTCTCCACATTGCTAGCCCACAGACCATTATCATCTCCTTGATATGGCGCAATAAGTCACCCACACAGCGAGCAAAGCCGTTTCCAATGGCCGGATTCGTCACCGAGGTGAGAAACCAATCGCTGTCCCTGTGCGGACCTTCGCGGCACCCTGCTACTGACCAGAGATCGAAACACATGACCTCCGACTCATCGCGCCGCCTCCCTGGCGCGACTCCTCGGGCCCGCCGCAGCTACACACGTACCGCGCACGGCGAGCACAACCAAGCCCGGCTGTTGGCAGCGCCGCTGGGACCCTGTCCCAACGATCGGCACCAGATTGTAGAGAGACCTTTTTCCTCTGCTGCCCTAAGCGTACCGGAGTCCGGTCCAGCGAATCAAGTCTATTCTCGGTCACAGGGGCCGGTTGCCCGCCGCCTGCGGCGGTTTCCTAATCCCCGGTCAAGAGCGCCACGAACTTGTCGATGTCGAAAATATCGGCCGAACCATCGCCGTTCGTGTCCGCCAGGTTGACGTCACAGTCCGGGTAGTTCGTCGCGTAAGCGGCAGGGTCGATAATCGCCATCACGAACGGGTCAATGTCGAATACGTCAACGGTTCCATCACAGTTGACGTCCCCGAGGATCCACGGCACGACATCGCCTGTGATCACCAGCGCGTAGCCCTGTAGATCCTGGTTCACGGTCGACCCGGTAACAGCAACGGTGTAGGTCCCCGTGTCCGGCGGCGTGAGGTGCACCTGCTCGACGTTGTTCTTGATGTCGGCCGTGCCGCCCGGCGTCGAGCGGCCGGCGGAGAAGTAGTTCCCCTTGTACGCCGTTACTCCATCGGGGGCGATCACCTCCAGGTCCAGATCGTTCACCACCGGGTCCGTCACGCCGGCCGTCCCAGGAACGTCCATAAACACGAGCGTGACCCGAACGGACTCGGTGTCACTGGTCACGTTGAACTGGTAGGTGTCCTGCTCTCCCGTGTTCAAGCCGTCGGCATTGCGCACGTCGTGCACCAGCAGACGTCGAGTGTCGCCGGCGAAATACAACGCATCATCCGCGAGCACGCGGCCCCAGCCTTCCACGTCACTTGGGTAGCCAAGCTCCGCGGTCATGTCGGCGGCACTGTTGAGCAACGTCGCCTTCAGCAGTGCCCCCGACGGCACGAATCCATCGGGCGCGTTGGCCGCGCCCGTCGGGTAGTAGCCGTCCATGTAGTACTGCCGCATGAGCATCGCCACGCCAGCCACCGCCGGACACGCCATCGACGTGCCGCTCTTGGCACCCGTGTCGCACGTGATGCCGTCGCTCATCGCGGAATAGGTGCCGCAGCCGGGGGCAAAGATCTCGGGTTTGCGGCGTCCGTCGGCGGTGGGGCCGCTGCCGCCGTAGCAGTGATAGTCCTGGTTGGGATAGTCCGACGTGGCGCCGACGGCGAGCAGGTTCTTCGCGTTCTCGGGGTTACGCAGCGTTGAGGTGTTCGTGACGGCGAAGAGGATCAGGTCCTCCTCGTTATCACGGGCAAACACGTCGACACCGCGAGCCAGGCTGTTGTAAGCCGTGGTCGAGTCGTCGCCCCAACTGTTGGAGTGAATCCGGGCGCCCTGGCTGTGATGCAGGTTCAGGTTGGCCACTAGGGCGGACTCGTTGAATGACGGGATGTCGTTGAAGACGAGCTTCCCCTCGTAAGCCACGCCGCGCGTGTTGTTCCACACCCCGGCGTCTCCGACCAGTGATCCACAGACGTGCGTGCCGTGGGAGCTGTATCCGGTGGTCGTGTTGTAGGCCAGGATCTTGCGGTGATCCGGGCCGATCGCGTTGTTCGGATCGTAGAACGAGCAGTGCTGTTCGTTCAGCTTGGTGTCCATTACACCGGCGATCTGACCGATACCGGTCAGACCGTTGACGTACAGCGTGACGTTGTTGTAGTCGTTGGTCTGCACGATCCAGCGCGTGCTGCTGTTGCGCGTCGTGAGTTCCGGCGCGGGTTCGACGAACTGCACGGATCGCAGCGTCACGATCTGCTCGACCTGTTCGGCCGGCACTGTGGCGTCGATCAGTCCGTGCCCGCCGACTATGTAGGCGTCTGTGACGTCGGCTCCCAGCGCCAACAAGGCGTCGACCGCTGGGACCAGTTCCTCGTTCTCGAAGAGCGTTACGCTGAGTCTGCGCAGGCCCTGCTCCTCGAGCGCGACGCGCTCGGCGGTCTGATAGCTCTGGCCCGCGCGCGAGATCGTCGGAGCGAGTTTCCAATCGTCGCGGTATTCTCCGACCCACGCGACGAAGTCGAGCGTCTTGATATCGGCCGGTGTCGTGTCGCCAAAGCGCGCCACGTAGGCGCTGTCCGGCAAGTAGTCGCCCAGTTCAACGCCGATGGCGGTTAGGCGATCACGGTCGGCTTCGGTTATTGGACGGCTGAACTGGATCACGTAGGGCTTGCCGGCCGAGAAGCGTTTCTGCGAGCCAGCCTCCATCAGCAGGTTTGTTTCGGACCTTGTATCAACCGCGCCCGCCTGCAGCGCGAGCGACGAAGCACGCGACGCGTTGCGCTGACTCGCCTGGGCCAACGCCAGCCCGGGGATCAGCAGCGCTGCCAGGAGTATGCCGGCATACCGGCCATTCACACGTGGTCCGCTTGCGTTCGGTCGCATGGAAGCTCACCTCTCGGGCCCGGTCGATTCGCTATTCACCTTGTCTGGTACATCGGCTATTGACGCCACGAGCAACACAGAGCAGCCGCGAGATATCGGACGCCGGAGACGGCGCGCGGCGATCACTCTCGACCCGTCAGATTGTAGGCCGAGCGAACCGTGTCCCGATGCGCTTTCTGGGGGGAGATGGACGCCTTAGCTCAGCGTTTGCGGCGGGAAGGCGTTCGGCCTGAGCTGCTACGCTGCGGCACGCTCTTGGTCGGCTTTCGACCGGCGCCGCGCCGCCGCCACTCGCACGCCACGTTCTTGTTCACCAGCTCCTTCAACTTCTTGCACCATACGCCGGACATCGTGCGGCAGATGCCGGCGGTTTCGGCGGGTGGGAAGTCGGCGTGCGGGCAGTCGTAATCACAGAATTCGGGGATGTCGTTGGTCTTGGACATTGTGTATGTAGCGGCCAACGTCTTGTCGGCCGTCTTTGTCGTTGGTCTTCTTACGCTATCACCTGAGTGTTCTCGCTGGACTACGGCCGCCACGGTGGGCGGCCGCTACTTTAGCTTCTCCTGGACGCTACGGATCTTGTCGGCCATGGTTTGGTGGCGGTCGGTTCGCGTTCCGAGCTTGACCGTGGTCGAGATGCGCGGAGCGCCCATGGCGTGTACGGTTTCGTGGCAACGCTTCAACGCCGCGAAGACCGCGTCCCATTCGCCCTCGACATTCGTCCCGTAGGCGTGCAGTTGCGGGTTCAGTCCGGCGTCCGCGAGGATTTTCTCGCAGGCGGCGATGTGGGGCGACACCGATAGCCCCACGCCAACTGGCACAACACAGAAGTCGGCTATGACTTGCATGCTCGATTCCTCCTTTCCGCGATCGGCCGGCCGCGCTTAACGGCGGGTGAAGAACTGGCCGAACGCCGAACGCGACACGTGCGACCAACGCCGCCACCAGGGCTCGTCCAGCGTCGTCGGGAATTCGCCGCGCAAAGCACGGATGAATGCCCGCACGCGCTGGGGCCGGCACGCCGGCATGTCTATGCCGTTGCGCTCCTGATGATACTGCTCTTCGCCGCGGGCGTGGATCCAGCCGTTTTCGCGGCTCGTCTCGGCGGCGCGCGTGCCGGGGAACGGGTAGTACGGGCGGACGTCCACGGCGCTGGGGCGCAGCCGCTTGAGCAGGTTCCGCGTTGCGTCGAGGGCGGCATCGCTGTCGTATGGGCTGCCGGCGTAGACGATCACGCGTGTGCGGATGTCACATGCGTGCAGGTGCTCGAACGCCGTCGTGATCTGGCGGTCTGACAGGTCCATCTCGAAAATCTCGTTCCGCACGAAATCGCTGCCGCTGATCAGCTCAACATCGACGAGCTGGCAGGCGGCATCGCTCAGTAACCGCACGACCCGCTCGCTGGCGCTGTTCAACCGCAAGTGGCAGCGAAACGGCAACGCGCAGTTATACACGTACACGCCGAGAAACCGGTCGAGCCAGTCGGCGTCCAGCGCGAACGCGTGGTCGAGAAAACGAACCAGCCGCACGGGGGCGTAGCGCGATCGCAGCGCCTCGATCTCCTGTAATACGTTCTCCGGGCTGCGCCGGCGCACCCACTGTACATCGCCGGTGTAATGGCGCGCGATGCACTCATTAATGCAATAGGCGCACTGCTGTGGGCAGCCTCGGCCCGTGGCGATCTCGATGACGCCCGTGCCGCGAACGTGGTCAGGGTAGCCGAAGAGGTCGCGTTCCGGGAAAGGCAGCGAATCGAGATCTTCGACCAGGGCGGGCATGCGCGGCTGCGCGAGACCTTGCTCGTCACGCAGCCAGACGCCCAGCACGACCTGCCCGATTGCCGGGTCCTTCATGCGTTCGAGATATGTGACGAGCGTGGCGTCGGGTTCGCCGATCGCGACGGCGTGCACCCCGGGCAGGCTGAGTGTGCCCGCCGGGTCCACGGTCGCGTGACGTCCGCCGGCCACGACCGGTAGGAACTCGTGCCGCTCGATGTGTTCGAGCGTGCGGCGTGCAAGATCGACGCAGACGCCGCCGATGTCGGCGTAGACAAGTTGCGGCAGCGCACGGGCCAGGGCGTTCTTGAGCGCTGGCAGGTCGAAGCGTGACAGACCCAGCAGTGAAAGCTCGTGCCCCCGACTGCGCAGCAGGCTCAGTAATGTCCCGAGCTGTGGATCAAAACGCGGCACCGGACAATCGCGAACAGACGGCGTTAGTTGGAGTACGAGGATGCGCATAGATGATCTGCGTCATGATAGCGATCCGGGGCGGGTGTGACAGCGGCGCCAAGGTGATTCAACGCCGGTTTACTCAAACAAGACGCGGTCCCAGAAGGCGGGCGTGAGGGAGCGTGGGAACTCGCCCCGGCCTGCCTGGACGACCGGGATGCGGACCGCCAGCTCGGGATGCCGCAGGCATTCGCTGACGTAGGATGAGGTTTCCTCCACCAGACGCCGCTGCATCTCCTCCCAGCTCTCATCTCGATTGGAGTGTCTTCGAGAAGACATGCTACCAGTTCCGTCGTCTCGCGCTTAATGGCTTTCTGTGCAGGCTAACGTCAACCTGGGCCGCCATTCACGGCACAAGAAACGTCAACGCCGTTCCGGGGGGTCGTGTGATGCCCAGGCCTCCGTACCTGACGCCGCACTCGCCTTGAACCTGCCGCGAACAACAGAGACGGCCGACGAGACGTCGGCCGCTACATGCGTGGATCGCCGCGTCGGCACTTGATGCCTACACGATCCTATTGTACCGAATCGCTGTCGGCCGCGTGCGACCAAACTACTGCCAAAAGGCCCACACTGACCATCTCGATCGGCAGCGGCCTTACCAGCCACCAGGCGGGTATCGAGTTTACCTGGGCGTACGTGTCGGGAATCATCAGGCCGGGCTGCAGCCCGGCGACAATGACGCCGATCAGGCCGGCAACAAACGGCGCCAGCCAGTACCAGACCGGATGTCTCACTCCAACGACGTGTTGGGCCGCCATCGCCCCGGCGAAAAAGCCGACCAGCGTGGCGAAGTAGACCTGTCCGCGGTGTGTGTCGCCGACCGCCGGCCCCATCAGAACCCACATGCACACGCCAGCCACGATGACCGTGATCGCGAGCGCGGCACAACCCATCGGCAGTTCGGGCATGATCCGATGCAGGCGTAGTTCCTTCGTCAGCGGGCCGCGCCGGGCGACCAGGACGCCGCTGATGGCCACGCCCGTCATCCCGAGCAGCAGGACGATGTAATCCAACAGCAGCGGCCAATACGGCGCACCGGTCGGCGGTCCCTGGGTTACATTGTGTTCCGTGAGCCACGTGCTCATGGTGCCGCCGAACGCGGCCCAGAGCGCCAGCCCGAACGATGTCACCAGGATTGCGTCGGCGGGTTTTGTGCGGCCGCTCAGCAGTGTACCAAGAGCGGCGCCGAGCCAGAGCACGATCAGCAGGGCTGGTAGCGCCAGCACCGGGGACGCTGCGCCAGCCATTACGGTTGCGCGATCCAGCCCGCGGGGCATCACCAGTCCCGTCACGAGAAACTGAAGCAGCGCCCAGACCAGCAGAATCGCCAGGATCATCCGCAGGCGGCGAACCCAGACGACGGCCGGTGACGGCGCAACAGGTGTGCTTGAAGCGGTTTCCATGCGTCTAGGCTAGCACAGGGGCTTTGATCCGGTCAAACAGCCCCGAATGCACAATCGAGAATGCACAACGCAGAACTGAGGCGGGCGTGGCGTTCGACGGTGGGGGTAGACACGGATGCCTACTACCCCGTCCCCCCCTCGGCTAGAATGCCCCGCGTGAACGACGAGCATACGCAGCCAGAGAACGCAAACACCGCGCCGGCGACCGACGTGTCACAGGACTTCGCCTGGGAGGCCCATCCCGCACGCGAGCGGCCGGCGGCCGCGCTACTGGCCATCATCGTCATACTTGCGCTGGCCGCGCTCGTGTATCACCTTGCAGGAACCGCGGTTGCGGGCGTAATTGCCGCCATCGTCCTCTGCCTGGCATTGCAACGCTTTTTCTTCGCCTCCCGCTATGAACTCAGCGCCGACGGCATCACGGCCGCGACATTGATGTGGCAACGCCGCCTGCGTTGGGACGAGGTGCGGCTGGCGCAGTTTGGCTCGCAGGCGGCGTGGATTTCGCCATTGCCGCGGCGCAGTTGGCGCGAAGCACGGCGCGGCGTTCACGTGCTTTTTGGGCCGCGGCGTGATGAAATTCTGACGCAGCTCCGCGCGCGTTTGCCGGACACCGTCGAGCAGCGCACGGCGCCATAGAGGCACGCGCGCGTGAGTTTGCGCCGCGGGTGCGTGACAGACCGGGATCGTCCGGGTAACATTCCGCCGTCACGCTTTCGGCGACCCCTTGAAACAGTAGGCGGATCGACGTTATCGTGGGCAAATCTCAGATGGCACCGTCGGCTCAGGTGGCGGCTTGCCAATCTTGTTGTACCGGATGGCGGAGTTCGTAGTGATCGGTTGGCTCAAGAACGCATTTGCGGTGGATCCACCGGGCCCGGTGGTGCCGACAGATGCGGAGCGACAGGTCATCGACCGGCTCGTTCGAGAAGTAGTGCGGCGTGGGATGACGGCGCCGGCGCTGATGTTTCTCGAATGCAGTCATCCCTTTAATTTCGTGGCCAGCCAGGTGCTTGTCTTTTTCGCGCCGATCGCGACAGTGCTGTTCGATCGGCAGGCGTACAACACGTTTTCGAAGTTCCTGGAGCGCCGCGGCAGCATTGAGGTGCTCTGTCGCCGGTTGGAGGACATCTCCGCCGAGCAGAAGCTGAACCGCTCCGCCGGGCGGCGTGATGACGCCGGCGCGACGAAGTGATCGGATAGTGTCTGAACTGGTCCGCGCGGCGTAAGTGCTGTGTGGGCAAACCCTTGCACGGGGATGCGCTATGACATTCAGGAAGCGTATCGCGATTGGGACGGCGTTGGGGCTGCTGTTGCTGTGGCCGACATTGGCCCTGGGGCAGGATGAAGCCGAAACGCCCGCCGCTCCGGCCGTCTCCAGCGGCGGCGGAAAAGAGTTGGCCGCGGAAGACGACATTGGGTCGGCGTGGGAGGTATGCACCGCGCTGCGGGATCGCGAGCGTGTGTCCCTGAACATGCGGACAGCCCGCCAACTGCTGAAGAAGGCCGGGGCGGACCTTGACCAGGATGTCTGGGACGACACGATTGAATCGCTCGAGCGTCTCCAGTACACGGACTTCGACAGCGAGGCGTCGCGCAAGATCGCCTTGGGCGACGTTGAGGACAACCTCGACACGATCTGCAAGGCACTGCGTTCGATTGTCCCACCCGTGGCCGCGTACGACTTCCCGAACGATGACGGGCTCAAGCTGGTGGTGGCCTGGCGAGACGTCGAGGGCGCCGACAGTTACAAGCTCCAGCGCCGGGACCTCAGCAGCGCGGAACCGGACAAATGGAGCGACCATGCCGAGATCGACGCGACCGGCACGGGGGGCATGCGATTCGACGACGACAAGAAACTGCGCAAGTATCACCGCTACCAGTATCGGCTGATCCCGATGGCGAACAAGGAGCCCTTCGGCGAGCCGCTCCTGTCCAACGAGACCGAGACGCGGCCGCAGTGGTTCTCCGGGATGTGGTTCTTCATCTTCCTGGTCGTGATCTGCAGCGCCGTGGTGTACTACATTCAGCAGGTCAAGAGCGGCAAAGACATCTACATTCGCAAGATCGCCGGCCTGGAGGCGGTTGACGAGGCCGTCGGCCGCGCCACCGAGATGGGCCGCCCGATTTTGTTCATCCCAGGTATTCAGGACATCACCGACATTCAGACGGTGGCGGGCCTCATCATCCTAGGGCGCGTGGCACAGACCGCCGCCGAGCACGATGCCGTCCTCGAGGTCCCGACGAGCCGTTCGCTGGTGATGACCACGGCGCGCGAGACGGTCAAGACCAGCTATGCCAACGCCGGCCGCCCCGATGCCTACGATGAAAAGCGTATCTACTACACGACTGACGAGCAGTTCGCGTACGTGGCGGCGGTCACGGGCGTGATGGTGCGTGAGAAGCCGGCAACGTGCTTCTACATGGGCGCGTTCTACGCTGAGTCACTGATCCTGGCCGAAACGGCCAACACGACCGGCAGCATCCAGATCGCCGGCACGGCTCAGCCGGCTCAGTTGCCCTTCTTCGTGGCGGCCTGCGACTACACGCTGATTGGCGAGGAGTTCTTCGCCGCGTCGGCGTATCTGTCGGGCGAGCCGCACCAGCTTGGCAGTCTGAAGGGGCAGGATGTCGGCAAGATCATCGTTGCGCTCTTCATCGTCGTGGGCGTGATTCTGGCCACCGTCATCACGCTCTTCCAGGCCGAATACAGTTGGTTCGGCGACACGCTCGATTTCATCCAGAATGACATTCTCGACGTGGCTGAGTGATAGACGGGAGCAACTCACGTGAAACGTAACGTCCCTCTACTGATCACCGCGATTGTCGGGTTCATCCTGATACTCTCGGCCTTCATACCCAACATCAAGGCGTTGTCCGAAGAGACGGCGGTCTACTTCGACATCATCGCCGCCTTCGCCCTGGTCCTGGGTGGTGGCAACCTGCTGCGGGCCCACGGACACAACGTCTATAAACAGGCACCCGGTTGGGGCTACAGCGCCGTGACTGTCGTGGCGTTCCTCGGCACGTTGATCATCGGCATCGGCAAGGTCGCTGTTCCGCCGCACACCGGCTTGCACACGCTGGCCAGCAGCGGCAATCACATGGCCCTGGTCACGCTGGATGGCACACAGACCAAGCGCGACATGATCGTGACACTGCGCGGCGCGGAGGCCAACGCCGAGGCGCCGATCGTCATCGACGGCACGCAGCGCGGCGTCATCAAGACCGATGAGCGCGGGAACGGCGCGCTCACGCTGGAGTGGAAGAAACCGGCGGAGGAGTCGGCGGAACCGGCGGAGAATGAGTTCCTCTCCTCGCTCAACATTCCGGAAGTCATTCAGCGGCCAGAAAGCGAGGCGCCGCCGCCACCGGCCTACGTGCCGATCAAGGTGCAAGTGGGGTCGCTGACGGGCCAGTTGGAGCCGTACGGGCGTCTGACGGGTGACCACATCGCGAACGGCTCATGGTTCTGGTACATCTACGAGCACATTTACAAGCCGCTGCAAGCGACCATGTTCGCGATGCTGGCCTTCTATGTCGCGTCGGCGGCGTTCCGGGCGTTCCGGGCGCGAAACATGGAATCCATCATGCTGCTCGGGACGGCGTTCATCATCCTGCTCGGCCGTACTGCCCTAGGTGCCTGGTTTACCTACCACCTGCCCGAGGAGAATTTCTGGTCCTTCTTCCGGATCGAGAATCTCTCGAACTGGATCATGTTGACGTTCAACACGGCGGGCAACCGCGCGATCATGATCGGCATTTCGCTGGGTATCGCCGCGACGTCGCTCAAGGTTCTGCTGGGTATCGACAGGTCATACCTGGGTTCGGATAAGGGGTAGCACGTGGCTTCGACTTGGGTTGACAAACTCGTTCACCTGGACCGACGCTGGATTTTTCTGGCGATGGCGGTCGCGGTCATCGTCCCGATTATCTGGCCGATGGAACCGTTCGAAATCCCCTCGACTCTCGCCAAGGACGCCTTCGAGACCGTCGAGAACTTGCCGGAAGGCTCCAACGTCCTGCTGGCCTTTGATTACGACCCCGGCAGCGCGCCGGAGCTTCAGCCGATGGCCACGGCCTGGGTTTGGCACTGCGCCAAGAAGCATCACAGGATGTACTTCATGGCCTTGTGGCCCCTGGGCGTGAACATGGTGCAGGACACCGTGGACCAGGTGATCCACAAGGACTACCCGGAACTGGAAGAAGGCGTTGACTATGTGAACCTCGCGTTCCGTACCGGGAACGAGGGGGTCATCAAGGTCATTGTCACGAACCTCAAAGCCCTTTTCAACGTGGACTCACGAGGCGAGGCGCTGACCCAGATTCCCATGACGAAGAAGATCGTTAGCCTGCGTGACATGAATCTCATTATCAGCGTAAGCGCGGGTTACCCTGGGACCAAGGAGTGGATTCAGTACGCCGGCACGCCCTATGGCATCAAGGTCGTGGGCGGCTGCACCGGCGTTCAGGCTCCACTGCTCTATCCGTACTACCCGGGCCAGATGCAGGGTATGCTCGGTGCGATCAAGGGGGCCTCGGAGTACGAGCACCTGTTGTCAACGAAGTACCCTGAGTACAAGTACGGGCCGAGCTACAGTCCCGACACACCCAAGGACAAGCTCAAGCCGCGGAAGAATTTCACGCAGGGGCTGACGCGCATGGGACCGCAGCTTATCGCCCACTGCCTGATCCTGGTGCTGATTGTCCTCGGCAACATAGCGCTGTACATGCAGCGCCGCGCGCGGGAGGCCGTGTAACATGTTACGCACTTTTGGGATCATCGTTGTCGCGCTCGCCCTGGTCTGGGTCGTCGTCCGCACATTCATGGGCGACATGGGCTACGGTTATTTCGAGGTCACCGGCGAGGGCAAGGCGATCAACCAGGTCTCGGTATGCCGCTTCGAACTGAACGAGCGGACCAAGGCGCTGGCCGACGCCACCGCGTTGGCACGGAGTGACATCGACAAGGCCCGTGAAAACGCCGCGCTTACCGATACCGAACGCGCCGAGCGCATCGCGGAGGCTGAGTCACTGATCGCGGAAAACGAGGCGGCGTCAGCCACGCTCGCGAAGACTGTGCATTTCAGTTGGTCACGCACGATCGGCATCTGGCTGGCCGCGTTTTTCACGCTCTGCATCATGTCCTTCCTGTACAAGGACAATCCGCTATACCGCTTTGCCGAGCACACGTTCGTGGGTGCTTCGGCGGCATATTGGATGGTTGTCACGTTCTGGAACATGGCTATCCCGATCGCGATCGGGCGCCTTTTCCCCCGCTTCGTGAAGTTCAACCTGGCCCCTGGTCACCCGCTCGACAGTTGGGTCGAAAAGCTTGCCGCCGAAAACTGGCTGGCCAAAATCGTCAACTACGAGGCGGTTGTGGGAAGCGGTCTTAATGCTCCCTGGTACCAGCTTATGAACTGGTGGTATTGGATTCCGATGGCATTCGGTGTCATGCTGCTGTGGCGTTTGGCGCCAACCGGGCAATGGATCTCGCGCTGGCCGTTGGCATTCATCATCGGCGGTACGGCTGGCATCCGGATGGTCGGTTTCCTCCAGGCGGATTTCGTCGCCCAGATTCGCAGTTCGATCACGCCGCTCTTTGTATTGCGTGAGGCGGGCGGCAACTCGCTGGCCTTCCAGCAGGCGTTCTACTGCTCGATGAACAGCATTATCCTGCTGCTCGGGATGATCACGGTGCTCATTTACTTCTTCTTCTCGCTTGAGCACAAGGGGGTTGTGGGCAGGATATCCCGCGTCGGAATCTGGGTGCTGATGATCACCTTCGGCGCGGGCTTCGGCTTCACGGTGATGGGGCGTATCGCCCTGCTGGTCGGTCGATTCCAGTTCCTCGTCCAGGACTGGATCAACTATTCACCGTAGGGTCTGCTCCCGCGCCGGCCGTGCCGGCCATGAACCACGTGCCCGCGTGCCGTTGGATGGCGCGCGGGCGGTTTGACAGTGCTACCCCGGCACTTATAATTCCCGACGGATTTCGGTACGCACTCGACGGCGCACCCCCTACCCACTGCGCCGCGTGGAGGTGGCCAATGGGTTTCTTGGCGTCGGCCGTTCGTTCCTCTCATGTAGCGCTCGTGGCGGTTGTGATGGCGGCCATCACGCTTCCCGCCGTGGCGCAAACAACCAATGACGATCTTCTAACCGGGCAGGCGACCCAGGCCTGGGAGGCGTGGCAGGCGGCCATGGACGCCGTCCGCGACCAGGACTCCGCCGCCGCCGAGCAGGCTTTCGCACGCCTGCTCG
>JAFGRR010000661.1 GCA_016935035.1 Phycisphaerae bacterium
ACCGGCTTTGTCGGGCCGGCGTTCGTGCCGCTGGCGCATCCGCTGGCACGCATCGAACACGAGCAGAACGCGCTGTGGGTGACCCCAAACATCGGTGCCCCACTGCTGTTCAGCGGTCCGGGCGCCGGCCCCGAAGTAACGGCGGCGGCGATTCTCGACGATGTCGCCGAGATCGCGACCGCCGGCAAGCCGCGACGGGCGTCCGGCGGAGAGTTCGCGGGCGACGAACCGATCACGTGCCAGGCGCCGGTCACGCCTTGGCTGCTGCGGTTCACGTTCGACGGCAACGTTCCGTCGCAGCAGGAAGTCTCTGAGTTTCTTGGTTCGCACGGCATCTGGTTCTCGCAAGCCGGACGCGACGTGCGTGATAACGAAGTCACCGTGCGGCATGGGTTGGTTCACACCGCCCCGCGGCTGCACGTCGAGCTGGCGCTATCCGCCTTGCGGCACGCGACCGGCTGTGCAACGCACGCCATTCGTGCGCTGGAGTACGGCGATGTCTGAACACATATCCAACAACGCCGCGCTAGCAGTGATTAAGATCGGCGGGTCGATCCTGGTCGACAAGGCCGCCTATGCCCGCGTGGCCGAATCCATTCAGCAACGGCTCGATGCAGCACCACACGAGCGGCTCGTGATCGTGGTTTCCGCCGAGTTCGGCACGACCGACCGGCTGGAGAAACTGGCGCGGGACATCTGCCCGCAGCCCGACCGCGCGACGATGGACCTGCTGTGGTCAACTGGCGAGTTGCGCTCGGTGGCATTGCTGACGCTGCATCTTCAGGGTTTGGGCATCGCGGCCGCCGGCCTGAACGTGCATCAGTGCGGACTGGCGGCGCATCCGACGCACCCGGATGGAGGCGACGTGTCGCTGAGCCCGCTGCGTCTGCGCTGTTTCCTCAGCCGCAATACCGTTGTCACCGTACCGGGCTTTCTTGCACGCGGCGCGCTGGACGCGGTCGTGTCACTGGGACGCGGCGGCAGCGATCTGACGGCGGTGCTGCTGGCGGCGGCACTCGGTGCATCGCGCTGTGAGCTAGTAAAGGACGTGCCGGGTTACTACTCAAAAGACCCCCACGTGCACGCGGATGCCGAGTTTTTGCCGCATCTGAGCACGCGGCAGGCACGTGAGATGGCGCTGCGCGGCTGCGATCTCGTGCAGCTGGCCGCGATCGACGCCGCCGCACGTCACGGTCTACCGTTACTCGTGCGCACTCTGGCCGAGCTGCCCGGTTCACTGGTAACGGACCACGGAGAAGAGGCGGCGCGCGTGGCGAGCTAGCGTGCCGCCCGTCCGCAAGGAGAACGAGGCCATGACAGTTGGCGCTACAACCGGGCTCGGCACACGCTGCCTGCACGCCGGCCAATCGCCGGACGCGACCACAGGCGCGTGTGCCGTGCCCATCCACGCCACGACAAGCTACGTATTCCGCGACACCGCGCACGCCGCCGACCTCTTCGCGCTGCGTGAGTTCGGCCACATCTACAGCCGCCTGAGCAACCCAACCTGCGAAGTGCTCGAAAAGCGAATGGCGGCGCTCGACGGCGGCGTCGGCGCCCTGGTGACCTCCAGCGGTCAGGCCGCCATCACCATCGCCCTGCTCAACCTCTGCCAAGCCGGCCAGAACTTCATCGCGTCGAAGAGCCTCTACGGCGGCACATGGACGCTCTTCACGCAGACGTTCCGCCGCCTGGGCGTCGAGGTGCGCTTCTTCGACACCGACCATCCTGAGAGCATCACCTCACTCGTCGACGCCAATACGCGCGCCGTTTACTGCGAATCGGTCGGCAACCCGCGCAACGACATCCCCGATTTCATCGCCCTCGCGGACATCGCCCACCGCTACGGCGTACCGCTCATTTGCGACAACACCGTCATGACGCCCGCCCTGCTGCGGCCCTTCGAGCACGGCGTCGACATCAACGTCTACAGCTGCACCAAGTTCATCGGCGGCCACGGGCTGCACGTCGGCGGCTGCATCGTCGATTCCGGCAATTTCGACTGGGCCGCCGACAAGGAATGCTGGCCCGAGTTCACCGCCCCCGACCCGTCCTATCACGGCGTGGTCTTCACCGAAGCGTTGGCCCCTCACGGCAACATCGCCTACATCACGCGCTGCCGCACGCACCTGCTGCGTGACATGGGCAGTTGCATGAGCCCGTTCGCCGCGTTTCTTCTTTTGCAGGGCCTGGAAACGCTTCATTTGCGGATGCCACGCCACTGTGAGAACGCCCTCGCCGTCGCCCGGCATTTGCAGGAACACCCGGCCGTCGAATGGGTCAACTACCCCGGCCTGCCCAGCCACCACTGCCACGAGGCCGCCCGCAGATATCTGCTCGCCGGCTGCGGCGCGATCGTCGGTTTCGGCATCAAGAACGGTCTGCCGGCAGGCCGGCGTTTCATCGACTCCGTCAGGCTGCTCTCGCACCTGGCCAACATCGGCGACGCCCGCACGCTCTGCATCCATCCCGCCAGCACCACGCACTCGCAACTGACCGAAGAGGAGCAGACGCAGACCGGCGTGACCCCCGAGTTCATCCGCCTGTCGATCGGCCTCGAAGATGTCGCCGACATCATCGCCGACATCGACCAGGCCCTGGAGGCATCGCAACGTTAGTCCTGGCCCCCAACAACACGCTTCGTGACAAGCGCAGCGCCGGTCTCGTGCGAACGCAGACGGTCACGCTCTTCGAGCCGCCGGACGTACTGCGGCTCGAGTGCGGCCGCACACTCGGCCCCATCGACGTCGCGTACGAAACCTACGGCCAGCTCAATGCCGCCCGCGATAACGCCATCCTCGTCTGCCACGCCCTCACCGGCGATGCCCACGTCGCCGGCTGTCACGGACCGGCGGGCGAAAAACCCGGCTGGTGGGACGAGATGATCGGCCCCGGCAAGGGCATCGACACGCGGCGCTACTTCGTGATCTGTGCCAACGTTCTCGGCGGCTGCAAAGGCACCACCGGCCCGGGCAGCATCAACCCCGCCACCGGCCAGCGCTGGGGCCTCAGTTTCCCCGTCATCACGATCGAAGACATGGTCAAGGTGCAGAAGCGCCTGGTCGAGTATCTCGGCATCGAGCGGCTGCTGGCGGTTATTGGCGGATCGATGGGCGGGATGCAGGTGCTCGAATGGGCCGTGCGCTACCCGGATTGCGTCGCCGCCGCCATCCCGATCGCCACCGCCCCGCGTCTCAACGCCCAGTCGATCGCCTTCGACGCCGTCGGGCGCAACGCGATTATCGCCGACCCCAACTTTGCCGACGGCGACTACGGCGAGAAAGGCCCGACCCGCGGCCTGTCCATCGCCCGCATGGTCGGCCACATTACCTACCTGTCCGAAGAAAGCATGCGGCGGAAGTTCGGCCGGCAACTGCGCGGCACCGACCGCTATCGCTACGACTTCAGGAGCGAGTTCTCGGTCGAAACATACCTCGACCACCAGGGCCAGAAATTCGTCGAACGCTTCGATGCCAACAGCTACCTCTACATCACCAAGGCGATGGACTACTACGACCTGGCCGCCCGTGCCGGGTCATTACAGGCCGCCCTGCGCGACGTGCGTGCCGCCGTGCTGGCCGTCAGCTTCACCAGCGACTGGCTCTTCACGCCGGCACAATCGCGCCAGATCGTCGACGCCCTGCTGGCCAACGGCCGACCGGCCACCTACTGCAACATCGACTCGGCCTACGGCCACGACGCCTTCCTGCTTGAAACTCGGCGCCTCGGCGACCTGATTAGCGCCCACCTGGCCAACGCCGCCGGCCGTCCCGAGCGCCCCTGCGCCGGCACCACAGTCCCCGCGGCGCAGACGCGAACCACGAGCCCGCTGCGCTCCGACCACGCCCGCATCGAGGAGTTGATCGAGCCCGGTGCACGCGTGCTGGATCTAGGCTGCGGCGACGGCGAACTGCTGGCGCGCATCCACGACGCCAAACAGGCCCAGGTCCTCGGCGTCGAGTTGGACGCGGATGCCGCCCTGGAGTGCCTGCGCCGCGGCGTGCCCGTGATTCACGGCGACATCGACGACGAGCTGTCGAAGCTCGCCACAGGCGCGTATGACGTGGTCGTGCTCTCACAGACGCTTCAGACGCTGCCCCGGCCTGACCGTGTGCTGCGCGAGATGCTTCGCGTCGGCCGCGTCGGCATCGTCAGCTTCGAGAACTGCGCTCACTGGCCGCGCCGCGTCGATCTGCTGCTGCGCGGCCGCTCCAGCGCCGGCCAGGATGGCCGTTTCGGCTGGTACGACACCCCCCACCTGCGTGATCTCTCGCTGCACGACTTCGAGCGTTTCTGTCGCCGCAACAACGTCACCATCCGGCGCCGCGTCGCCCTCACCGGCAAGGGCGTAGTGCACCGCCTGCCCAACCTGCGAGCGGCGCAAGCCGTGTACGTAATCACCAGCGCCAGCGGTAGCTAGCTGCCAGCTTACTCCGGCAGCACATCGCGATCCGGCAACGAGATCCGCGCCGCGTGCTTGGCCGCGACCGGACCAACCAACCGCCCGTCGATCTTCTCAATGTTGATGTTCGCACCAGTGGTCGCCTCGACGCGCCCAACGTCCGTCAGGAACCGCCCCGTGAACATCGAACCGCTGCTCGCCCATATGCTGTAGTCGAACTTGCCGCGCAGCTCGATATCGTTGCAGGTAAACGTGCTGGCCTTTTGCAGGGCGATGGCCATGTGGTTGTCACCCTCGATCACCACATGCGCGTCTTCGCCGAGAATATGCCCGTCGTGTTCGAGCCCGATCGGCGTATTGCGCTTGTTGCGGGCACGCAGCAACACCGCGCTGCCGTGCAGGTCGATGCGCCCGCTGTTATTGATCGCCAACGTGTTTGACCGCTCGTTCCAGCAGTTGATGCGAACGGACTCGCAGCCCAGGCGAATCACGCCGTAGTAGCTGGCGGAGAGGCTGCCGTTGCCGATAAGCAACGAGGCCCCTTCACGCTCGCGGAAACGCACAATGCCATGGTCCGTAGCCACGATGCCGCAGAAGCTCTCGTCCGGTGCCTCCTCGAACAGGTCATCGTTGAGCTTGATCGCGCCCCGCAGAGCAACTTGCCCACCACGCTCGGCGTAAATCCCACCATCGCTCAGACTGCGGGTGCGAATAGTGACATCCCTGAGCGTGACATAACCCCGGCCCGTGACCATCACACCACGGCGTTGCCGTTTGGTAAACGTGCCGATCGTGATGTTCTCAACCGACCACTCGCCGTCGCGGCAATCCACCATCGCCGACCCGCCCTCCCAGGCCAGCACGGGCAACTGGTCCTTGTCGTCCGGCAGTCCGACGATCTTAGCGGAGACACCCGGCCGCATGCGACACATGAGTACCAGGCAGTTCTCGTCCATACCCTGCCCGCCGGTGGTGCTGTGCCGGCCGCGCACCTCTACCGTGACAGAGTTGACCAGCGGATCCGGCAACATGGCCAGTGCCGCCGACAGGGACTTCAGCGGCGCATCACGCGTGCCACGACCGCGGTCACTGCCACGTTCTACATCAACCGACAGGACCGCCGGGACCGCCTGCAACCCACGCGGCGTACCTCGCGATTGGGCTTGCGCGGCAAATTGTCCACTATCGAACGACACGGCCGCCACGACAAGGCCGCCCAGCAACAGTGTCGTCATACACCGATTTCGAGTTCGCAGTTGTGTAAACATGGTCTCCCCTGAATCGTCGCCAAATGCCACTGTCCGTGTCCGGTGTCGCACATTCGGGCGTCTAATGGTACTCTGTCGCAGGTGTA
>JAFGRR010000662.1 GCA_016935035.1 Phycisphaerae bacterium
CTGACCGCCGGCGAACGCGAGCGCGGCACGCTCGAAACGCTGATGGTCGCGCCGGTGCCGACGGTTGACCTGATCGCTGGTAAGTTCGTTGTCGTTACGCTGATCGGCCTGCTCAGCGCCTCGCTCAACCTGCTGTCGGTGGGCGGGACGGTGTACTTCGGCGGTCTGGGCGAGATTCTGACCAAGGGCGGCAACGTCGTCTTTCCGCTCTACGCCATGCCTTGGGTGCTGGTCGTGCTCGTCCCGCTGGCGGTGATGTTCAGCGCCGTCCTGCTGGCGGTGTGCAGCTTCGCACGCAGCTTCAAGGAAGCCCAGAACTACATCATGCCGGTGATGATCGCGGCGCTGATACCGGCGGTGGTGGGTTCGTTGCCTGGCACGCGACTCGAGGGGCCGATGTTGGTCGTGCCGGTGGCCAACGTAGTAGTGCTGACGCGTGATCTGTTCGTGGGTCGGATCGAGATCTACAACATTCTGTGGGTGACGGTTTCGAGCACGATCTACGCCGTCGCCGCCGTCGCCGCCGCCGCCAAGCTTTTCGGCCAGGAAGCCGTGCTCTTCGCGGACAGCGGCTCGATCAAGTCGCTCTTCGTGCGGCGGTTCTTCAAGAAACGCTCCGTGGCAACCGCGTCACAGGCGTTGTTGCTGTTGTCGGTGGTTTACCTGCTGCACTTCATCCTGAGCCAAACGCTGCTTAACCCGCTGGGTTTCGACAGCGGCACCAGCTATCTGCTGCTGTTCTCGGTTGTTTTGTTGGTGCTGCTGGCGGGCATTCCGTTGGCGTTGTGCGGCTACACGCGTGTTCGCGTCAGCTCTGCCTTTGGGCTGGGCATGCCACGGATGAGCGGGGTAGTGGCCGGGCTGTGCCTGGGACTGTCCACGTGGATCCTCGCGCCGGTGTGGTTCCACTTCCAGCAGCAGTGGCTGACGGTTCCGCCCGAAATGCTCGCCGGGTATGCCGAGCTTGAGAAGCTCTTCGCCAGTGCCCCGGTCTGGCTGATGATCGTCGCGATGGCGATTGTACCGGGAATTCTGGAAGAGCTGTTCTTCCGCGGCTACGTGCTGCGTGGCTTGCGCGGCGGGCTTGGCGTGGCTCCGGCGATCATCATTAGCGCCTTGGCCTTCGCGATGTTCCATCACAGCATTCATCGGCTGGTGATTACCGCCGTACTCGGCTTGATGTTCGGCCTGCTGGTCGTGCGCTCGGGTTCGATCTGGCCGGCCATCATCGCCCACATGCTGCACAACGGTCTTTCGGTTGCCGCCACGGCGGTCGACTCGCTACGGCAATTGCTGATTCGTCTCGGCTGGCCGGAAGACCCAGAGGCTCTACCGCCGCAGGGATACGTCATCGGCGCGGCGGTCGTCACGCTGCTCGGTCTGGTCGTCTGCTTCATGACCCCCGCGCCGCCGCCGCCGCGCCGCGCTACGGGGGACTTTCCTGAGACGCCATTAGCGGAGATCGAAGTCTGACCACGCAGCCAGTTCTGAGGCGGGCCGGTCATGACCCGGTTGGTGCGGTGCCGCGTTTGACGCCCAAAAAAGAAACCCGGCCATGACTGGCCGGGCTTTGATCGTGGTGTCGTATGCCGTGTTAGTCTTCCGTCTTGCCCTAATCAACACCCAGCCGCGTTACCGTGATCGGCTTGGCGTTGCGCAGTGACCGCTGCAATTCGCTCTGTCTCTCGACGGCGCGCATGAGCATCTCGCGTGCCACCGGCAGTCGCAGAGCGACCTCGCGCTCGTAACGGCCGGCAAGCTCCAGCAGGTTTTGCGCGCTTACTTCCTTGATCTGCTGGCCGATGAGGCTGAGACGCACTTCCTGTTCGGCCATGTCGACGGCCACGTCAATCAGCTCGTGATTGAGGGCGTTCAGCATGTCGCCGCCGGCGGCACTGGCCGCACGCTGTTGGCGCTCCGCCAGCTCAGCCCGCGCCATGGCCAGGTTTTCCTCGGCCTGTCGCACTTCCGATTCCGGAGCCACGCCGCTCTTGGCCATGGTGTGCACGCGTTCCAGCTCCTGTTCACGCAGTTGCGTGACCAGCTTCAGTTGCTGGGCGACCGCATCTTCCGCGGCCCTTGACTCGACCGCGCCGCCTATCTTTGAGATCTGCTCCGTCAGTGCCTCCTGCCGCGTCTGACGAACCGCAATTTCCATCCGCAGCTTCTGCCCCTCTCGTTGCCAGTAGCGGAGCTGTTCGTTGAGCTCATCGCTGTCGGGCACGTAGCCGCCGACTTGCTGCGTGATATCGGTTTGCAGCACCTGAATCTCATGCAAGCGTTTGTCGGCCTCGCGCACCTCCGACTCGGCCATTGCCAGCGCCTCGCGCAGTCGAGACATGTCCTGCTCACTGGCCTGCGCCAGCGTGGCTTCCAGACGCTCGCAGATGCCCTTCAGCAGTCGGGCGGCGGCCGCATCCAACTCGGTGTCGTCGTCTTGCGGCATCTCGACCACTATTTGCCCTATGAGCCGTGTGTCCGGCTCGCCACGTGCTGGGACGCCTGTACCGCGTGCAGGCGCCGTCATACCCGGGCCGGTGACGTACCCCGCTGACGCCCCCATCATCGCGGCACGCTCTCTCTGTTGGCCGTCGAGCGGCACGAAGCTGACGCTGACATACGTCTCAATGCTCGCCTGTTCCTCTTCCAGTCGCTGGCGGATCGCCGGTTCAGCGTGAATGGCGGCGGCGAGGACGCCCGGGCTTCTCAGCAGTACATCGAGCATCTCCGCGTTGAGCGGGAACTGCTCGGGATCGTAATTGACGCGCACCAGGCACGTCGCGGATGCTCCCAATGTCGGCGTCGCCGCGCCGACCAGCATGAACGCGATTACGCTCGCGAGAATCAGGCGTTTCATGAGATCTCTCCTTGGGTCAGATCCGCCAGCCTCTCCGCCGCCACTTCGGCCCAGGTGGTGTTGGGAAAGAGGCGGATGGTTTCTCGGTAACGTTCAATCGCCGGTGCTCGCTGATTAAGTTCCCGCCTGAGTTGATCACCCTGTTGCACCAGTACGAACGCGGCCTGGTTCAGCTCCAGACGTGACTCAAACAATGGGTCGACCTGGGCGGCGGCCGAGCGGACTCGGCTCAGTCGCTGATTTTCCTCAAGCAGTACCGCCGTTCGGCGGGCCACGGCCTGATACGAAGTCACCTCCGCGCGCAGTCGAAGAATCTCCGCCCTCAAAGCCTCGGTGTCCACTACGTCTGTCGATGCCACTGTCATATTCGACGGCGGTGGCGATGACGTGGCGGGGGAGCCGAGGCGTACGACGAGCGACAGCCCGACCATCAGCGTGACAACGGCTGCGGCGCTCACTAATACCTGCCGCCGATAGCGCCGCGCGCGCACGACGCCCCGCGCTCGCCGCGCCAGGTCGTCCGGCTGGCGTGGCGGCGGTCCCGCCGAGGCGTCGGCGCGCGTCAGCAACTCCTGCAATTGATCGGCTGGCATCGTCATTCCTCCACCAAACCGCTCAGTAGCCCCCTTAGTCTCTGCCGCGCGCGATTCAGCCGCACGTCGGCGGCGCCCGGCGATATGTTGAGCACCGCGCCGATCTCGGCAGACGGCATGGACTCGAAGTAACGCAACACGATGACCTCGCGATCTCTGGGCTTCAGGCATCGGACGGCATCGCGAACGCGGCCGAACGTTTCTTCATCAAGCAGGTCGGCGTCAGGACCGGCCGGCACGCGCGCCTCGCATTCATGCTCGGTCTCGGAGTGCCGACGCAGCCGAAACAGCCGCCAGCGCTGTCGCCGCCGACACTCATTCACCGTGATGCGAAACAGCCAGGTATCGAGTTGGCTCTGCTCGCGGAAGCTCGGCAGGGCGGTCAGTGCTCGCACAAACACCTCCTGCACCACGTCCTGAACATCGTCCGACCAGCCCAGCAGCCGTTTCGCGAGTCGGGCGACGCGCTCCTGATGCGCCGTGACGATCTCCGGGAACGTGCCAGCGTTCGGCGCTGCCGGCCCTGACGCCGGCGGCTGCTGGATCACTTTCCGGGCTTCACGTATCGAGGACGCATCGGCCATGACTGCATAGATTAGACCCGCAGTCGCCAGCGGTCTTACAAAAAAACCGCCGTCTTCAGCCGCGGAGAGGAGCCCGGGGTATCAGCCCGGGCGGTCGTTCGGTTGAAGGAAGTGTTCCGTGAGGCGTGTGGCCCGGCCGTTCGCGCTTGACCGCCACGTGCGTCGTCGTCAATATCGCGTCGTCCCACATGCGGAGCCAGACGCCATGTCGATTCCCTATGTACCGGGTGATGCGCTGACCGTATTGCAGGTGCGCGAGTTGGATGTGCTCGCGATCGAGCATGTCGGCATCTCCGGTCTCGTGCTGATGGAAAACGCCGGCCGCAACATTGCCGACTTCGTGTACGGCACACTGATCGACCCGGCCAAGTCACACGTCCTGATTCTGTGTGGGCCGGGCAACAACGGCGGCGACGGTTTCGTTGTAGCCCGGCACCTGCACAATGGCGGCGTCTCCGTGCAGGTGGCGCTCGCGCTGCCACGTGATCGCTCGCGCGGCGACGCGGGTGTGAATCTGGCCGTGCTGGAACGCATGGACCTGCCGCTGATCGATGCGTCTAATCCAGAGAGGCTCGACGAGGTGCGCGACGCCGCACGGTCGTCCGATGTCATCGTCGATGCTTTGCTGGGTACCGGCTCGGGCGGCGACCCGCGGGGCGGCATCGCGACTCTGATTGAACTAGCCAATGAAACCCGCGGAGCTCGCCGCGTTGCGGTGGACATTCCCTCGGGGCTCAACGCCGACACAGGTGAGGTCGGCACACCGTGTTTTCACGCGGACGCCACCGTTAGCCTGCTCGCGGCGAAAGTGGGCTTTGAGACCGCCGCGGCGCGGTCGGTGCTCGGTCGTGTGATCGTGGCCGACATCGGTTTGCCGCGTGATCTCATACCGCGGCGTGAGAATCCGACGCGGGGTGCTTGACAGTTAGGTCTTTGTTTGTACTATGGTTTCGGGTCTTTGAGGTACACAATTGGCGTCTGGCTCGGCCTTATGCAGCGGCACGGGCCGGGCCGCGAGCAGACCAGAGAAGGACGCGAACATGAATGACACGCGCGAAGAAACTCGCGAAGCCGCGCTCGGCCGGGCGATCTCGCAGATCGAGAAGTCGTTCGGCAAGGGCGCCATCATGTATCTGAAGGACCAGCCGGCGTCCATGACCGACGGCATCTCGACGAGTTCACTCTCGCTCGATCTGGCGCTCGGCGGGGCCGGCATTCCGCGTGGCCGCGTCATCGAGGTTTTTGGCCCCGAATCCTCGGGTAAAACCACTCTCACGCTGCACATCATCGCCGAGGCGCAAAAGGCCGGTGGGGCGGCGGCCTTCATTGACGTCGAGCACGCCTTTGACCCTTCGTGGGCCAAGCGCCTGGGCGTCGACCTCGAAGGCCTGATGGTCAACCAGCCCTCCTGCGGCGAAGAAGCGCTCGAAATCTGCGAGTTGCTCGTGCGTTCCAACGCGCTCGACGTCATCGCGATTGACTCGGTCGCTGCTCTCGTTCCGCGTCAGGAGCTTGAGGGCACCATGTCTGACACGCAGGTCGGCCTGCAAGCCCGCCTGATGAGCAAGGCTCTGCGCAAACTCACCGGCGCCGCCTCCAAGAGTCGCACCGGCATCATCTTCATCAATCAGATTCGCGAGAAGATTGGCGTGATGTACGGCAGCCCGGAAACCACGAGCGGCGGCCGCGCCCTGAAGTTTTACTGTTCCGTCCGCATCGACACACGCCGCATCGGCATGCTCAAGGACGGGGAGCAGGTCATCGGCTCGCGCGTCCGCGCGAAGGTCGTCAAGAACAAGGTCGCGCCGCCATTCCGCCAGGCCGAGTTCGACATCATGTTCGATTGCGGCATCAGCGCCGAGGGCGATCTGCTGGACCTGGCGGCGGAGTGTGGCATCGCCTCGCGCTCCGGCACGTGGTACAGCTATGGCGAAACGCGACTCGGACAGGGCAAGGAAAACGCGCGACAATTCCTAAAGGACAATCCCGACATCAAGGCCGAGATGCGCAAGCGCATCATCGAGATCAAGATACCCAAGCCGGAAGAGACCGAGAAAGAGCAGCCGAAAGAGGCCAAAACAGAGGAAGTGGCGCCCGCGCCAACACCTGCTCGTGCCAAGGCCGCAGCCAGCGGCACGAAAACCAAGGCGGCCGTCGCCGCGCGCACGTCCCGTAAACGCTGACCAACAACCAGGTTGCCTGTTTCCCGCTGGATAGGCCGACCCCGTCGGTCGAAGATAGAGCGGAGCAGCAACCTGATGCAGCGTGATGGGTTTGTGAGACAAACGGTTATCACACGTCAGCCCCCGCGCGAACGCGCATGGCTCGCGGGTATTGGTGCGCGCGCCGGCATGATTGCGGTCGCCATTGCCTGTGTGCTGCCGGCAGCGGTGCATGCTGATGCAACGCCTGTTGTCGATCTGGCGTCACTGCAATCGGCGTTTGAGCAGGTGCTGGCTGACGCGTCGCCCGGCGTCGTCGGCGTTCGTGTGTATCGGCGGTGTCCGCCCGTGCGCGCCGATCTCGGCATCGCGCAGCAATACGTGCTCGTCAACGGCACGGGCACTGTTCTGCGCTCTGATGGGCTGATTCTGACAAATGAGCACGTCGTTCAGTCGGCGTTTGACATCGAAGTGACGATGTACGACGGCACGCGTCTGGCTGCGGCTGTGCTGGCCGCCGATCCACGCAGTGACCTGGCCGTGTTGAAAGTGCCGCGCGGTGGGTTGCAGCCCATTGAGATTGCCGACTGGGCACAAGTCCGTCGCGGACAGTGGGCTATCGCCGTCGGAAACCCGCTCGGCCTCGGCAGCGACGGACAGGCCAGCGTCTCAGTCGGCGTGATCTCAAACCTCGGCCGGCGACTGCCCGGCCTCGGCGAGGACGACGACCGCCTCTACTCTGACATGATCCAAACCACCGCCGCCATCAACCCGGGCAACTCCGGCGGGCCACTCTTCGACATCAATGGCCACCTCGTCGGCGTCGTCACCGCCGTGTATACGCGTGCCGGTGCCGATGAAGGCGTGGGGTTCGCGATCCCGATGACGCCTTTCAGACGCAGCGTCGTCGAGCGCCTCCTGGCCGGTGAGCTGGTCGAGTACGGCTATCTTGGGCTTGCGGCCGAACTCGGCACACGCGACGTGCTCGGCCACGCACCGGCCGGGTTGGCGATCGTCCATGTCGAGCCGGGTGGTCCTGCCTGCGCTGCCGGGCTTCAAGTCGACGATCGAATCATCACCTACGACGGTCACCAGATACTCGACACGGAGCAGCTCGTGGATCTGGTCGGCCAGACGCTGGCCGGTCAATCCATCGAAATCGGCTACGAGCGTGCCGGGTACAGCGCAGCCGCCACCGTGGTCGTCGAACGTCGCGACCTGACGCGTGTCGCGTGGATGCGTGGCCCGGCGTTGCTCTGGCGTGGCGCGCGGCTCGTCGAGCAATGTGACGTCCAACCGGGCACGTCCGGCGTGATCGTCCTCGAAGTCGCCGCCACCAGCCCAGCCGGGCTGACTGAATTGACGCCCGGCGACGTGATCGAGGAAGTCAATCGCCAGCCGGTTGACGACTTGGCCACGTTCGAGACGCTCGTCCGCGGCCAACGGAGCGATATCGTCCTCACCGTTCGTGATCGCGGCCAAATCACCGTCAATCCGTGACCATCTGGCGGGCGATCCGTACGTAGACGCCCGCGTGTGGCATCACCGCCGGGCGCCTTACCTCCGAGCCATATTGCGGTTACCATCCAGTGGTGTTTTCGGGAAGTCGCATTTCCTCGATCTTCGGAGAGCGACGGTGATCAAGATACCCACGCAACGCTTTGGCGAAGGGCGCAACATCGACGACTGGTCCCAGAACATTCACGACATGATCGAGGAGATGCACAACCGCACCTTCTTCCAGTTCCGTCGTGCCGATACATGGCAGCCGTCGATCAACGCCTACGAAACCGAGACCAGCTACATCGTTTGCGTCGACCTCGCGGGCCTGGAGGAGAAACAGGTCGCGGTGGAGTGCGTCGAGGAACGGCGGATCGTGATCGCCGGCTGCCGTGGCAAACCGCGCCCGGAGCAGCACGAGGGCACGCTTAGCGTGCACATGATGGAGATAGACGAAGGGCCGTTCCGTCGCGAGATGGAATTGCCGCAGGCAATAGTGGCCGACGCCGTCGAGGCCGAGTACCGCAAGGGTTACCTATGGATTCATCTGCCGAAGAAGGCGAAGTGAACAAGGACCAGCCGGACACCACGGAGTCCGCCCCGGATGCGGAAGCGCCGGCAGTTGACGATGTAACCGGCGAGATTCGGCATATCCCGACCGAGCTCCCCGTGCTGCCTGTGCGCAACGTTGTCATCTTCCCGGGTACTGTCGTCCCGCTGACCGTCGGCCGCGAAAAGTCCAAACGGCTGATCGATGTCGTGCTCGAGGGTGATCGGCTCGTCGGCGTCTTTTCGCAGCGCGACGATAGTGTCGATGACCCCAACATCGACGACGTATACCGCGTCGGCACTATTGCACGCGTGCTCAAGCTCCTGAAGATGCCCGATGGCAGCAACAGCTTGCTCGTGCATGGCGTCGCCCGCATCGGGCTTGAGCGGTTCATCGAGACCGACCCGTTCTGGCGTGCCGTCGTGCATCCGCACGAGGATGTGGGTGAGACCTCGCTCGAACTCGAGGCCCTGGCCTACACCGCCCGCCGCACCGCCGAAAAGGTCATCGAGTACAGCCCGAACGTGCCCGACGAAGCCCGGCTGATGTTGACCAACATCGACAAGCCCGGGCCGCTGGCTGACTTTCTGGCGGCCAATTTGTCGCTTGGGCTAGTGCAGA
>JAFGRR010000663.1 GCA_016935035.1 Phycisphaerae bacterium
CGGCGTAGTGGAGCGGCGCACCGGCACGTGCGAGATGAACCGGCTGGGTGGCTTGGCACGTGTGCTGCCGGGCACGTTTCTGTGTTGCTCGGTCGCGGCCTTGGCGATCAGTGGCATCCCGCCGCTGAACGGCTTTGTCAGCAAGTGGCTGGTGTACCAGTCGTGTCTGTCGCTGGGCACACCACTGGCGATGCTGTGTCTGATAGCGGCGGTTTTTGGCAGTGCGCTGACGCTGGCGTCGTTCTTCAAGGTGTTGGCTGCGGTGTTCCTCGGTGCCGAGACGCCCGTTGCCAGACGCGAAGGCCCCGTCAACGGCGCGATCACGCTGGTGCTGCCGATGGGGGTGCTGGCGGCGTTGTGCATCGGCTTCGGCGTCTGGGCGCAGTGGCCGCTGATGAACCTGGTCATGCCCGCGGTTGCCGAAACGGGTGTCGACACCACGGAATTTGCGGCAACAACCGAGACGGTTATCGCCGGCAAATTCGGGCTTTGGGGGCCGGAGACCGCGACGGCGCTGCTGGCACTGGGCGCGATCGGCGGTCTGGTGCTGTACTTCATCGGTCAGGCGTCGCGCGTGCGCGTGACCAACAGCTTCATCGGCGGCGAGGTTTTCAGCGACGCTTCGCGCCTCAAGTTCCCCGCGACCAGCTTCTACCGCACTATCGAGGACATGCCCGGTCTGGGGGCAGCGTTGGGCGACGGTTCGCGCAGTGCATACGACGTATACCGGATGGGTGGTCACTACGGCGGGGCGCTGATCGACGTGCTCCGCAAACAACACACCGGCGTTCTGTCGCTATATGTCAGTTGGTGTCTGGTCGGTGTGGTTGTGATCGTGGCGTGTCTGATGACCGTGAAATGAGGGCTGCACAATGGACCCGATCATGTGGCTGCTACTGGCACTGCTGGCGTTCATGATCATCGGTGCGCTGATCGCGGCCGAGACGGAGGACCTGTTGTCGTCGGTCGTCTGTGTCGGCGCGGTGGGGGCCGGCCTGGCGATAATCGACCTGTTCCTGGGGGCGCCTGATCTCGCGATCACACAGGTAGCGGTCGAGGTCTTGTGCGTCGTGTTCTTGATTCGCGTCGTGCTCACGCGGCGCGACGAGACGCACGAGACCCACAAGGACACGCTCGCGATCGGCAGTGTCGTGCTCGTGCTCGGCGTGCTGCTGGTGCTGGGCGGCTGGGCGATGACGACGCTGCATCCGTTTGGTGAACCGCTGCTGGCGAGCGCCGATCCGGGCGTCGCCGGGCAATACCTGGCCGGTGGCCTGGAGCAGACCGGTGCCGCGAACTACGTGATGGCGGTGCTGCTGGACTATCGCGCCTATGACACGCTGGGCGAAGCCACGGTCATCTTCGTCAGCATCATCGGCGCCTACGCGATTCTGCGCAAAACAGGGAGAGTGCATCATGCCCTCGGGAATGAGCCTGATCGTTAAGACGGTCACGCGGCTCGTGGCGAGCTTCATCGTGCTCTTCGGCGTATACGTCGCCCTCTATGGGCACGTGTCGCCGGGGGGCGGTTTTGCCGGCGGGGCGATCGTGGCCGGCGGGCTGATCCTGGTCATGCTCGCGTTCGGCCGCCGACAGACACGCAACATGTTCACGCACGGCATGGCGCTGGGGTGGGATTGCGGCGGAGCGCTGGCCTTTGTCGCCATCGCGCTGCTCGGATACCTCGCGGGTGACTTCTTCCTGAACTTCGCTGGTCATGGTGATCCGTATCGGCTGGCCAGCGCCGGCACCATTCCGCTGAGCAACGCCGCCATCGCCGCCAAGGTCGGTGCCGGGCTGTTCGGCGTGTTCCTGGCCCTGGCGGTCTTCCGCCCGGGTCAGCGTCAGGAGGGCGAACAATGACCATCGGAGCGTTGCCATACGTGCTCGCGCTCGTGCTGATGCTGATCGGGCTCTATGTCATAGTGGCCAAGAAGAACATCATCAAGATCATCCTCGGCATCGCGATTCTCGAATACGCCGTCAACTTGTTTCTGTTGCTGCTTGGCTATCGCAACGGCGGCGCTGCCCCGATTCGTTCGCCGGAGCAGACTGACAACGTGGTATTCGCGGCCGGGGCCGTTGATCCGGTGCCGCAGGCGCTGGTTCTGACGTCGATCGTGATCGGCGTGGGTTGCCTGGCTTTGATGGTGGCGCTGGCGATTCGGCTGCACGAGAAATTCGGGACCTTTGACATGACCCGCATCCGCGAGTTGAAGGGGTAAACCGATGACGAACCTGCTACCACTGTTCGTCGCCATTCCGCTGGCCGGGGGCTTTCTGGCCCCGCTGATCGGCTACGGCTCCGATGAACGCCGCGCCGGCGCCGCACGCATGCTCGCCCTGCTGGTCGGTGCCTTGCTTCTGGCGGGTTCGATCGCGTTCATGGGCGCGGCGGCGCGCGTGTGCTGGATCGGCGACTGGATCGGGACGTCGAGCCGGCCGGTCGGGCTGAGCCTGGTGTGTGACGGCCTGACCGAACTGCTGCTCATCACCGTCAACTCCATCGCCTTCATCGCCCTGATCTACAGTTGGAGCTACATCGAGCGGTTCACCGGACGCTCGCTGTACTACTGCCTCTTTCTGATCATGCTCGCCGGGCTCAACGGCGTGGTGCTCGCTGGCGACCTGTTCAACATCTTCGTCTTCATGGAGGTCGCGGTCATCGCGTCGTACGCACTGGTGGCGTTCGGCGTCGAGCGGCCCGAGTTGGAGGCGTCGTTCAAATACATCGTGCTGGGGTCGGTTTCGTCACTCTTCGTGCTGCTGGGCATCGCGGTGCTGTACAACCTCACCGGTCAGCTCAACATGGCGCTGATTGCCGACCGGCTTGTGGCGGTCGGGGCCACGCCCGCCGTCTGGTTGGCGGCCGGATGTTTCATCATGGGCTTTGGTCTGAAGGCGGCGATGGTGCCGTTTCACGCTTGGCTGCCGGACGCACATCCTTCAGCACCGGCGCCGATCTCCGCGATGCTCTCGGGCGTCGTAATCAAGGCCGTCGGCGTCTACGCCGTCTGTCGCCTGATGTTCAACGTCTTCGGCATGACGACGCCGGGCGGCGCGATGTACGCCAACGTGCTAATCACACTGGGCGTTCTGTCGATGATCATCGGCGTGCTGTTGGCGCTCGGTCAATGGGACTTCAAACGCCTCCTCGCCTACAGCAGTATCAGCCAAGTGGGCTATGTGTTCCTCGGAGTTGGTGTCGGAGCCGCCGTCCTGGCCGGCGGCGGCCCGGCGCCAGTTGCCGGTCTGGCGATCTTCGGCGGGCTGTTTCACCTCGTGAATCACGCTGCTTTCAAAAGTCTGCTCTTCCTGTGCAGCGGCGCGACCGAATACGGCACCGGCACGCGTGACATGCATAATCTCGGTGGCCTCAAGCACACGATGCCCGTGACGGCCGGCTGCTGTCGTGTTGCGGCGCTGTCCATTGCCGGCGTGCCGCCGTTTAACGGTTTCTGGAGCAAGCTGATCATCATCATCGCCGTCGCGCAGGCGGGATATTGGAGCCTGGCGGCGCTGGCGGCGCTCGTCAGCTTTCTGACGCTGACGACGTTCTTGAAGGTCCAGCGTCATGTCATCGACGGTGATCCGCCTGCGTACGAGCGGCAGCCACGCGAAGCGCCCGGCGCTATGCAACTGGCCATGGTCTGCCTGACGGTCGCCTGCGTTTTGCTGGGCATCCTGCTGCCGTTGCATCAGGGCTGGCTGATCAAGCCGGCGCAGCGGGCGCTCGTGAGCGGGCCGGGGTATGCCACCGCGTTTGGCCCACCCGGCATGACAGCGCAGATTGCGCAGGCCACGCCGCGCGTTGAGGAGGCCGGACCATGAGACAGCTTGTCTGCATCCTGCTGACCTTTCTGATCTGGTTCCTGCTGTCGTGGCCGCCAGGGCTGATCGATCTCGGCATCGGGCTCTTCTTCGCGATCCTGGTGGCGGCATTGCTAAGCGAGCTGTATCCAGAGGAACCCAGTTCGATCTTCGATCCGCGGCGCTGGTTCTGGGCCGTGCTGTACGTGCCGTACTTCCTCTACTATTGCCTGCTGGCCAACCTCGATGTGGCGTATCGAGTGCTGCATGTTGATCTGCCGATTCGGCCGGGCATCGTGCGCGTGCCGACGACGCTGAAGAATGACTGGTCGAAGACCTTTCTGGCGGCGTCGATCACGCTGACGCCTGGCACGCTGGTCGTCGATATCGACGACCAGGACCTGTACGTGCACTGGATCAATGTCGCCGCGGCCGAGCGCGAGGCACGCACGCGCGCCATCGCCGCCCGTTTCGAGCCCTTGCTGCGGAGGATCTTCGAATGATCGGCATTCACAGTGCCATCCTAGTCGCGCTCGTGGCCTGCGGTTTCATGTGTCTGTACCGCATCGGCCGCGGCCCCAGCGCGCCGGATCGCGTGATGGCCATCGACATCCTCGGCACTCTGATCGTCGCTTTCACGGCCTTGCTGGGACTCGTCACGGGGCACGACTGGTATCTGAGCATCGCGCTGGCCTGGGCGCTGCTCAGCTTCATTGCCGCCATTGCGCTCGCCAAGTATCTGGAAGGGAGGGCGTTCGATGAATGAGACGATCGGCGCGGTTCTGATTGGGGTTGGCGTGGCGTTTGACGTGTTGGGCTGCCTCGGGCTGGTGCGCTTGCCGGATGTCTATAACCGTCTCCAGGCGGCCACCAAGTGCGTGACGCTCGGCACGTGCCTGATTTTGATCGGCGTGGCTATATCCGCCGGCGGCGCATCGGCTGCCCTGACGATCAAGTCGCTGCTATGCGCGTGCTTTATCGTGCTGACCTCGCCGGTCGGGGCGCACGCGTTGGCGCGCGGGGCCTATCGCTCGGGTGTCAGGTTGTGCGATGGGAGTGTTACGGACGACTACGCGGGATCGGAGACGCTCGCGCGGTACAGGGCCGGGATGGATGCGGCGGCGGCGGACCGCGCGCGGGAGCACTACGATGCGGAAACCGAAACTACGTGAGGTCGGTGAGGCCGTTAAAGCGCTGCTGCGCGGCCCGGTCACGACGAAGTTCCCATTCGAGCCGTTCGAGCCGTGCGAGGCCTTTCGCGGCCAGCCGGAGTTCCACGAGGAAGACTGCATTGGCTGCAAGGCCTGTGCCGAGGTGTGCCCCACCAAGTGCATCGAGGTGTTTGACGACCTGCACAGCGTGCCGCCCAAGCGCCGGCTGGTGCTGCACTACGACAAGTGCATCTTCTGCGGGCATTGCGAGCTGAACTGCTCTACCGAGGCCGGAATACGGTTGGGCAAGAAATACGACCTGGCATGCTTCGACCGTTCAACATGCACCGAGACCGTGGAGAACGAGTTGATTGTCTGTGAGGTGTGCGGAACGGTGGTCGGAGCGCTTAAGCACCTACTGTTCGTCGCCGAGCGTCTGGGCGCCAAACGCTATGCCAACCCGACGTTGATTCTCATCAGTGAGGGGCAGTACGGACTGGCCGAGGCCGACGCCCGCGCCGGTCACGGCGACTCGACGCGTGAAGACCTCATGCGCGTGACCTGTCCGCGCTGTCGCCGAATGCTCGTTATCCGGGAACTGTGGGGTGAGTAGTGGAGCGCTGGCGGCAAACGAGCGAGACGCGGTGGCTGCGGGCCGCACTAGCTCGGTGTTTGAGCGCTCGCGCGGTTGTGCTCGGCATCGGTAACCGCGACCGGGGCGATGATGCCTTCGGGCCGGCGGTGATAGACCTCATCATCGCGCGGTCGTCGATTCCGGCGCTGGATGGTGGCAAGGCGCCGGAGAACTACCTGCCTCTGATCGCCTCATACAAGCCGCGCGTGGTGCTGTGCATTGATGCCGCCGAACTCGGTCGGGCGCCGGGCCATCTGACGCTCTGTGGCCCCGACGCCATCGAGACGGGTGGCATCAGCACGCACGCCGGCAGTGTGACATTGCTGGCTGATTATCTTGCGATGACAGTTGGGGCCGAGTGTCTGTTTGTGCTGGCGCAGCGTGGTGACGGCGGCAAGCGCCTGCCGAGCGCCGGATGCCCGAGCGATGCTCATGGGGCGAGCCTGCTCAGGCGTCTGAGCCCGCGGCTGCGCGCGGCGGCGTCACGGCTGGCGCGGATGATCATCGTGCCGGCGGCCAGCGCCGCTCTACGTGAGGTCGCGCGCGTGTGATGTCGGATGAGCCGCGACCGAATACGCCGGGAGGCACTGTACCAACGCCGGGGGCCGCGCTGGAGGACGTGCTCAACCCGGACGACATCTCGCGCACACCAGGTCTGGCGCGTCTGAGCGAACTGGAGCTGTTCGAGCGTCTGGGCTGGTTCATCAAGCTGCGCTGGCTGGCTGGGGCGGCGGCGCTGCTGCTGATGCTGGTGGCGCGGCACGTGTTCGACGTGCGTATCCCACAGGCACCTGTGGCCGGCACGATCTTTGCGCTCTTTCTCTGCAACGCCCTCTTCCTGCTGCTGGTGACGGACGCCTATCGACGCCGGCGCGTCAGTCACCGTTTCATCGTCGGCTGTGCCAACGCGCAGATTTTCTGCGACCTCGTCATTCTCGCGACACTGATGCACTTCACTGGTGGCGTCGAGAATCCCTATCTCGTCTTCTTTGTGACCGTCCTGGTGATCGCCAGCGAGTTGCTGCCGGCGTGGAACGCGTATCTGCACGCGGCGTTCGGTGCAGCTCTGATAAACGCGGTGGCCTGGTTTGAACTGAGCGGCGCTCTGCCGCACGTGTGCGTGATGGAGCCCGGCGCCGACTTCTATCGCGATTCCCTGATGGTCATCAAGGCCAGCGTTGCGCTCACGCTGCTGGCGTTTGTCACGGTGTTTCTCGGCAGCAGCATCGCCATGCGGCTGCGGCGGCGCGAGGCCGAGCTCGAGGACGCCTTCGTGCAACTGCGCGAGTTGGACCGGTCTAAGAGCTTCCTGATGCGGCAGACTAGCCACGATCTGCGTTCACCACTGAACGCGCTGATCACGATTCTGCGTGTGGTGGCCAGTGAGTCGGTGGGGCAGGTAGAGCCGCGTTTGCTTGATTTCATCCGCCGAGCCGAGCAGCGGGCCCTGGGGTTGAGCCACCTGATTGACGAACTGCATCGCTACGCCGTTTTGCGAGAGAGTGTCGCGGGCATGGAGTCGCAGCGTCTCGACTTGGCGGCGACGATCGGCGAGACGGTCCAGCTATACCGCCTGATGGCCGAGGAAAAGGGTGTGCACCTGACGAGCGACATCGCGCCACTGCACGTGACCGGCAACCCGCAGATGCTGCGCGAACTGGTCGGGAACCTGCTCGCCAACGCCATTCAGTACACGCCGCCTGACGGCAAGATCCACGTCCATCTCAGCCAGGGCGATCACACCGCCAAGTTGGAGATCAGTGATACCGGGATCGGCATCCCGCCTGAATCACTCGTTAAGGTCTTCGACGAGTTCTATCGCACATCCCAGGCCAAGGAGGTTTTTCACTCTGGCACTGGCATGGGGCTGCCCATCGTCAAGCGGATTGCTGAAGCCCACAATGGCACAATCAACGTGCGCAGCCAGGTTGGTGAAGGCACGACGTTCACACTGACATTGCCGCTGACGTAGCAAGACCAAGCCGGCACGCTATCACTCGGGTCCGGTTCATTGCACGCGTTTGTAGGGCGAGTATTCGTCGGTGTCCGCAATCGCCGGTCGCAGGATCCAGATCGTGTGCGGCGGTACGGTGGCGCGCGTTGTGCCGGAGACGGCCTGAGTGCAGCCATTGCCCAGTAGATCGGGTAGCGTGTCCCAGTTCATCAGCTTGGACTCACGCAGTGGCAGCAACTCGGTAACCGTATCGTCGGTGGCGTTGACGATGACGACGATTGTCTGGGCGGCGCGGTCCGTGCGACGCATGAAAGCCAGCAACTTCTCCGAAGGCAGCAGGCGAAAGTCGCCGATCCGCAGGGCGCGGTTTTCTTGCCGCAGCTTGATCAAACCTCGCGTCCAAACGTAATCCGCGTTTGTCTCATCGACAAGATCCCAACGCATCGGCGCTCGCATCTCTGGATCACCACGACCCTCCATTCCGAGCTCCGTGCCGTAATACACGCACGGTGAGCCGGGCATTGTGAATTGCAGAGCCTGCGCCATGCGGCGTTGCCACTGCTTCGGGAGCACGGTCGCCAGACGCGGCGTGTCATGGTTGTCGAGGATGATCCAGCTCTTGAGGATCGGTTCGAGCCCCGCGTCGGCAATCATGCCGTCCAGCATGCGGCCGGCCTGACCGCCGGAGACCTCGCCGTTGACCACGTTGAGGATGATCTCACGCGCGTGGAAATTCATGACGGCGTCCACTGACGGTGACCACTCCTCGGGGTAGTTCCAGATCTCACCCACGACGAGCGATCCGGCCTTGGCGTAGTGTGCCGCCTCGGTCAGCTGCCGCAGAATCACGAACCCTATGTCAAAAGCCACGTCCAGCCGCCAGCCATCAACACCCTCGCGCAGGTAACCCTGCACCACCGAGTCGGCGTCGCCGTAGATCCGTGCCTGCACCGCAGGGTTTTCGAGGCGCAGCTCGGGCAGATTGGCGACGTTAGCCCAGGCGCGATAGCCGAACTTGTATTCGTCGCCGATGTAGTACCAGTCACGGTATGGGCTTTTAGCGTCGGCGATGGCATCCTGGAACCAGGCAGCCCGTCGGCCGGTGTGGTTGAACACGCCGTCGAGTACCAACTTCATGTCGCGCTCGTGGCAGGCATCGGCTAGCGCTCGCACGTCCTCGCGGGTGCCGTACTCGGGCGAGACAGCGAAGTAATCCTCGGCGTCGTACTTGTGGTTCGTGTAGGCCTTGTGAATGGGGTTGAGATAGAGGACGTCAGCGCCGAGTTGGTTAATGTACTCCAGCCGGCCGCACAGGCTCTTCAGGTCGCCGCCCCAGAAGTCGATTTCGTGGCTCCATACACTGGCCTCGGCGACGTACTCTCCGCCCGCAGGTAACTCATCCCAGCCGCGCAGTCGCTTGGGTGCGGGGTAGAGCCCACGCTTGGCATCGAGATCGTCAGGCGGTGCGAAGCGGTCGACGATGACCTGATATACGATAGCCCCGTTACGCCAGTCGGCCGCGCGCGCCGCGAGCACGGCGCAAAGCTGCTCGTCATAAGTGTTGGCCCACACGCGGTTACCCTTCCGTGATTGTGGTGTATCGAGTGTCGTGCACCCCGCGAGGATGGTCAACAGTGCCGCGAGCAGCACGCGTCCATGGTCGGTCGATCCATGGTACCGTATCACCAACGGCCCCTTGTATTGTGGTGGCCCGTGCAGCATTGCTGTCAGCCCGGTTCAGTAATCGTAAACACCTGCTAAACCGTTATTCACCTTCACGCGACAGCCTTTGTGTTTTGGCGTGAGTGGATGTCGTTTCGGTACTTGAGGTAGTCTTC
>JAFGRR010000664.1 GCA_016935035.1 Phycisphaerae bacterium
GTGCCGTCACGCTTGACCATCCCGCTCGACCCGCCGCAGCCGGTGGAGCTGCGATCTCGGCTGATCTGGGTCGGCGACGCCCCGGGCAAGATCACGGACGTTACTATCACCGATCCCAAACTCACCGCCCGCGCGGAGACGATCAACGGCAACGACTACCTGATCGTCGATCTCCCAGCCGGTTACAAGATACCCGCTAATCAGCGCTCGCTGGGCGTCATGGTCAGAACAGACGACCCCCAGGCACCGCTGCTGCGGCTTCAGGCCGAACCAGCGCGCACACCCGTACGACGCACGATCGGCCCGGGTAGCGGCGCCGCGCCCGGGTCCACGTCGCCCCAAAGTACCGACACGGCCGCGAACCAGAAGCAACCGACAGCACCGGCGGGCGAACCGCGGGTACCGGCCGGCAGCGCCGTCCAGCCGACCCCTAGCACCGGTACCGAGTCCACGCCACAGCCGCCGGCACCAGCGGAAGGCAAGCCCGGGTCCGGCTGCGCCGGGTCCGACACACCGCCGATTGCCCAGGCGGCCCCCGGCGGACCACAACCCCACATGGTCCTGGACCAGACGACGGTCACAAACGCCGAGCCCATCTGGCGCGGCAAGCCGGCGGTCTTCGCGTTCAACGTCAAGAACGATGGTGAAGGGCCGCTAAGCATCAAGGCCGCGGGCTGAGGAGTCTCAATCGCGGGTGGGTCCACCCGTTCCATCGCACCTGGGCAGACGGAACGCATCGAGGCGACTATCTCGACCGCCAACTACGCCGGCGAGTTCAAGAAGAGCATCGCCGTCACCAGCAACGACCCCCTCGCCGAAAAGACCCTGGTAACGTTCACCGGCACGACGCTCGTACCATTCAACACCGAGCCCAAGACGCTCAACTTCGGGTTCATCGAGCGCAACGCCGGCGTGCAGAAACGCACGCTCGTGCTGACGCGCGGTGATGGCGGACCGCTTGCCCTGGAGCTTCTTCCCAGCCCTAGCCCGCGACTGACCGCCTCCTTGCGAGAGATCGAGCCGGGAGAGCGATATGAGCTCGACGTCGAGTACGCCCCGCCCTGGCCCAACAAGTCGCTGACCAGCGCCCTGCGGATAAAGACCGGCGTCCCCGAGGCGCCCCTCGACACACTGCGCGTTTACGGCACTGTCCGAGCGCGTCTCCAGCCGACGCCTGCCGCCGTCAACATCCCCAGCAACGTTCCACGCGACAGTCAACTGCGCGTCGCGTTGCGTTGGAGCGGCGGCGCACCGGGCCATGTTCTGGAAGCCAAGACCGACGACCCTGACCTGACCGCGACGATCGAAGACGATGGCGACAAGCAGTCGCTCGTGGTCAACGTACCACGCGGGTACAAGATCCCGCGCGGCAAGCACCAGGTGAACATCACGCTCAAGACGGACGACCCGCTGGTTCCCGCCCTGACCGTCGCGGCCCGGACAATCCAATCGCAACGCACCTCGATCCCCCAGCGCCCCGCCGCCAACCCCAAGACGCCTTAGCCCATCAGCGCCCGAGCGGAAGCGAGGGGCATATCGGTCTTCAGGGTTCAGAAGTGTCACAGGCCCCGGGAGCGTCTCGCCCCCCCTTCCTTCGCTATTCGCCGCTCGCCTCCAACCACAGCACATGCAGCCGCAGAAAATCGGCTTGTTCTCTCAGCGTGAGCGTCTCCTTCATCCGCTGCGCCAGACCCGCCCAACTCGTCCCCATCTCGGTTTCTGCCATCACGACGAAAACCCCATCGGCCTCCCCCGCGCGTCGCGTCGCGAGTTCCAGCAGCTCATCCCGATCGTTGCGATACTCGCTTACCCGCGGCAGGTAATACTCCATCGCATGATGCGAGAAGCGGTACACGCACACGCGGCTGGTGTGCTCCGGATCGTGTGTTTCGATCCACTCGACGGCTGCCCGATAGTCCGGCCGCCATGGTGTATTCCACATGTGAAATACACCGGGCAGAAAGACAGCGCTCGTCGCCAGCACGGCACCGCCTGCCAACAGACGCGACCGCCTCGCCAGGATCAACACTCCCGACGCCAGCCCGATCAGGTACAACGGCTGAAACGCGATGTTATAGCGCACAAACCACAGGGCGCGGAAGATCGTCAGCAACACAAACGACCCCAACCCGCCATACAGCACCCCCACCCACAATAGCCGCCGCCTGTCCGCCGGCCAGCCGCGCCACACGAAGTACAGCGGCAGTACGACGCCAGGGACCACAACCAGCGTCTGCATCAGCCCGTTTTCGAGCCTGAGCAACGGTGCATAAAGCATCCCGCCCGTCCAATGCAGCAGCATGTACGCGAACTCATAGAAGTTCACATGGCACTGCCACTGGACGTATCCGTTCTCGGTCAAGAGCCCCGGCCGCAGATACAGCACGTATTCGGGAATCAACAGTACGGCGACAATCGCCATCGTCACCAGGTGCCGCCGCAGGAGTCGTTGAGCGTCAGGCAAACGCCAGCACCATAGCACTCCCGCCAGCCCCTGCCCAATCAGCACGAACAGTCCCGAGTAATGTGAATATGCCGCCAGCAACGCCGCGAGCGCAAACGCCGCCCACCAGCACCTGTGCCCACCGTGCAACGCCCGCAGCAGAGAGTACGTCGAGCAGATCGTCAGTAGCACGAGCCACGCATACGCGCGCGTCTCCTGGCTGTAATCCACCTGGTGTTGCGACACCGCCAGTAGCAGCGCCGCCGTCAGTCCGACCGCCGCCGATCCTGACAGTCGCCGCCCCAGCGCAAACAGTGTCCCAATCGCCGCCGTCCCGCACAACAGCGAGAACAGCCGTAGCACGAGCTCGCTGCGACCGAACAGCGCTATCCACAGCTTCAGTACCGCGCGATAGCCCGGTGGATTCCCCGAATCGACGTTCGTCCCCAGCAGCACGCTCAGCGGCATGGCCGCGTAGTTAACGCTCGCCGCTTCATCCTCCCACAGACTCTGCGCCAGCAGGTTGTGCACGCGCAGCGAGAATCCGATCACTACAATCCCGATCATCCCCAACCACACCCACGTCGGAGCCGGCGTGCCAGCCCGCGTGGACACGTCGCCGCCGGCGTCGCACAAAGATGGACCATCTTGGTTCATGGGCGGCTATCCTACCCACCCGCCGCCCGTCTGAGAACGCGTTATACTACCTTCCCACATAGCACCCCGTGCGCCTGACGCGGATGCCCAAGCGTCAGCGCGAGCATGCCCGCGCCAGCACTGGTTGCCCCTTGCAGGAGCAGTCCAACATGCCAACACCTCTCCGCCGCCTGCTCTGTCTCGCCGCAGCCCTTCTCATGACCACCGCCGCCACCGCCCAAGAGGACCCCACAATGCAGAACGAAACTCCGTCGGCCCGCGACACCCGCATGCAGTGGTGGCGCGAGGCTCGTTTCGGCATGTTCATCCACTGGGGCCTCTACGCCGTCCCCGCCGGCGAATGGAAAGACAACACCGGCCACGGCGAATGGATCCTAGACTCCGCCCAGATTCCCGTAGCGCGATACGAGCAGTTCAAGGACCAGTTCGACCCTGTCAAGTTCAAC
>JAFGRR010000665.1 GCA_016935035.1 Phycisphaerae bacterium
GCGGCTGGCACTGCTGGCGGCGCGCGTGCGCGGCTCGATTGGCAAGACGGCCGCCGACGCGGGCAAGTACGAGGATGGCGAGCGCGGCTTCTTCCCCGCCAACGATGCGTTTCGGCTGGCGACCGTCGGCGGCGCGAGCGTGCTGTGCCGGGATGAGTTGGGACACCTCGCCCCCGGCGCCGCGGCGGATTTCGCGATGTTCCGCACGGACGACATCGCGCTGGCCGGGGCGGTCGCGCAGGACCCGGTCGCGGCCCTGATGCTCTGTGACCCGCCGCGTGCCGACCGCGTGTACGTCGCCGGCCGAGAGGTCATACACGACGGACGCATTGCGGCACTGGACGAAAACAAGCTCGCGGCGGACTTCAACGAGTTAGTAACACGGCGGTTTCGGCGACCGAGTTGAGCGTACGCACCTGGTTAAGAGGCTATTCCAACACGCGCTTCCCGATCAGAGCCGCGACCGTGAGGGAGCGGTTGCCGCGGTGCCCGATCGGTTTCTCCAACAACCGCTTCCTCACGGGCGCGGCTCGGTCTGGGAGTGACGCGCGTCGGTGATGAGCAGCACCAACTTTGCAGAAGGAGTAAACCGGGCTGTGGCCGGGCAGACGTTATCTGAGATTCGGAGCCTATTGGCGGCGGCGGGGCTGTCGCCGCGCCATCGCTTTGGGCAGAACTTCCTGCACGATCTGAACCTGATGCGGAAGGTGGTGGCAACGGCCGACGTCGGACCGAATGACGTCGTGCTCGAAGTCGGACCGGGGACGGGATCGCTGACGGAAATGCTGCTCGAAACCGGGGCACGCGTTATCGCGGTCGAGGTCGATCACGGGCTGGCGGCGCTATTGCGCGAGCGTCTCGGATCGCACGAGCGATTCACGCTGATCGAGGGGGATGCACTGGCCGGTAAGCACGCCATCAATCCCGCCGCGCTGTCGGCGTTACAGGAGACTGAGCCGGCCGGCGGCGGATCACGCAAGCTGGTCGCCAACCTCCCCTACCAGATCGCCACCCCCCTCATCATGGAGTTGCTCTACCGTCAGCCGCCGCTGGCCTCGCTGACCTGCACGATCCAGATGGAGGTCGCGGAACGGCTCAGCGCATCGCCGCGAACCGCGGCGTACGGCCCGCTATCGGTGATCTTGCACCTACTGGCGACTGTACGGACGGTTGCCCGCATACCAGCCGGCGCGTTCTGGCCGCGGCCCAAGATAGAGTCGGCGCTGGTACACGTCGCCCCCCGTCCGCGCGCCGAACTAGGCATCACGGACGTCGCGGACTTCGTCGCTTTTGTTCAGAGCACATTCACGCAGCGGCGCAAGATGCTGCGGCGCATACTGCGAGAGTGTCCGGTGGGTGATCTCGAAGCGGTGCTCGAACGCCTCGCGATCAGTAACGCCGCGCGTCCAGAGGAACTGTCGCCCAGCGATTGGGTTCGCCTGCATGCTGCGATTCGGTCGGCGTCTCGTTGACGACGTACTTGGAGATCTCGGCCTGGACGAACGCAGCGCTGGTCACGTCGGTGTGTCCGCCGTAGTAACCGTACTTCATGTACGCTGGCTTCCAGCGGATATTGACGACGCGCTCGCGATGGCGCGGCGGCGTGAGACCGACGGCGCCCGCGCCGTCCGTGCCGAATTTGCCATCGATCGTACCAAAGGCCTTCATCGGGCCGGCGAGCACCACGTCCTTGGGGGAGTAGAAGTTGTAAATCATGCCGTCTGACTTGACGTGCTGGAGAGCCTTGGTGATGTCGTAATCGTGCGAGATGCTGCCGCTGAGCAGGATGACGCTATCGACCTCGTAGCCGGGCTTAAGCCGCTCGCAGGCGTACAGTGCGACGCCGGTGCCGGCGGACAACCCGATCAGGTTCACCGGCCGGCCAGGATACTCCTTCATGTACGACTCGATGAACCTCGCCAACTTTGCGCCGCCGATGTTGGCGTTGACCTTGACGGCTTGGTCAATCGCGGGGTTGAGCGAGACGGTCCAGATTACCGACGCGACCTGGCCCCTATAACCGGCCTTGGCGAGCCCCTCGCGCACGCCCGCATCGCCAAAATCGATGTTGCCGGCCCCCGGGCAATAGAAAGTAATCCCGTGCTGAGCCTGTGACGAGAACGATGGACCGCACCCGGCCACAAGCAGGCCGAGGCATCCGACGAGCAGAATAGAAGCTGCCGTGCGCATTCCGTAATCCCGATTGCCAACGGATTTCGAACAGGCTGGGCGACCACCACCAAGCGCCGCAGCCAGCACTATTGACCCGCATGATAGCGATCGGTTAGCCGATCGCGAAGTCACAAAATCGAGGCGGCCCTATCACTTTAGCGCCCGGGTTCGTTCGACCCGGACCTGAAACCCGGTATACGGAGATTCTCGACTGGGCGATCGTCGGGGTGGACCGCGAAGACCTCGACCCGCGCGATGTCCTCGAAAGGCACCACGATGACGTAAGCCCCAACCGTGTAGTTCTCGTCCACCGGAACGCACTCGAACGCCAGAGCACTGCTCGTCCCGATGTTCGCCATCTCCTTCATCTCGTAGCTGAGACCGTCCTTGAGATACAGGATGATGCGGGAATCGAGCGCCGCGAGATACTCCTGGTAATCGGGCGTCCCCGGTTCAGGCTGATCGTCGGCGTCGGCGAAGTGCTGCACCGCGCAACGGCGCTTGGCCTCGTCTATCTGCGATTGCAGGCCCGTTCCGTGAAACCAGTCGTAGTTGAACATGAACGTTCCTCGTCGGCTCGGCTCAGACCACGGCATACCCGCTTGGCTCCGGGGCGCTGGCGTCGTTATCATCGACCACAATGACCCCTCACGCGAAAGCCCAACTCATCAAATCGCTGGCACGCGAGGTCGGCTTCGACCGCGCCGGCATAGCGCCAGCGCAGATGACCGAAGCGGCCGCGCATTATAGGGCGTGGCTCGCCGCTGGCCATGCTGGCTCGATGAGCTATTTGCAGCGCAACGCGGACGTGCGCGCCGATCCCAACCTGCTGCTAACCGGAGTCCGCTCGGTCGTCTGCGTGGCCCTCAGCTACAAACGCATCGAGGAGGAGCCCCGGGCTTCAGCCCGGACGGTCGATAGACCAGAGAAGAATCCTGACGCCCCAGGCCCCCCATCGACTCAGCGTGCCCCCACGCACTCTCCGATGCGTCCAATGGGCCGCGTCGCGACGTACGCGCAAGGACGCGACTACCACGTGACTATCCGCCGCATGCTGGAAGAACTCGCGGAACTCATGCGGACACAACTCGATGCGAAGTTCGAGACGCGGGCGTGCGTCGACACCGCCCCGGTGCTCGAACGCGAATTGGCCCACTCCGCCGGCATCGGCTGGGTCGGCAAGAACACGATGATCCTCAGCCGCGAACTCGGTTCCTACACCGTGCTGGGCGAGCTCTTCACGACGCTCGATCTGGAGCCTGACACACCGGCGACCAACCGCTGCGGCACGTGCACGGCCTGCATCGACGCGTGTCCGACACGGGCGATTATCGAGCCGCATGTGCTGAATGCGTCGCGCTGCATCTCGTACCTGACGGTCGAACACCGCGACGCTATCGATCCCGAGTTCTACCACGCGATGGGCGATTGGGTCTTCGGTTGCGACATCTGCCAACAAGTCTGCCCGTTCAACCGCAAGGCCCCAGACGCGACGCACGCCGACATGACCGCTGATGTCGTGCCGCCAGCCGTTGATCTGCTCTCCCTGACCAAACTCCGCAGCGGCGAATACCGGCGACTAGTGGCCGGATCGGCGGCCAATCGTGCCCGCCGCGACATGTGGCGGCGTAACGCCACGATCGCGCTGGCGAATGTCAGCCCGCGCGACGCCGACACCACGGCGTGCCTCGAAGCGCTGCGCACGGATGACAGCCCATTGGTACAAGCAACAGCCAATCGGCTTAGCTAGCCGCTGTCGGCACGCATGCGCGCCGGCTCACGTGCGCGTTCAGCGTCCGCCGCCGAAACAGAGCCCGAAGCGGAAGCGAGGGGCATATTGTCGTTA
>JAFGRR010000666.1 GCA_016935035.1 Phycisphaerae bacterium
ATCCTGCACGTAGAACCACTGACCTTCGCCCATCAGTCTCTCCCTCAGAATGGGTTTCGCCGTCTGTCCCGGCAACAACGGACGCGCCTACCATAGCCCACGGCGCGGGCGGCGCGCACTACGAAAACGAGCGCGGATTGTAAGCACTCCACCCCATGTCCGCGCAAACACCCACCCCGCGCGGCATTCCCGCTCAATCTACTTGTTCGCCGGGTCAACGTCCCGAATGATCACTCCCGACGGCGCCGGCGTCTGCTCAGCGGGGGGCATCTCGTCCAGCGGCTCATACGCCGGCACGGGCTCGTATTCCGGCGCGGCCGGCTGTACCGGCGTCACCGTCACGCCCTCGTCCCTTGTCGCAGTGTACGGCGGAGAAACCGTCCGTACCGAGATAGGCTCGTCCATGGACATCGGTTCCGACGACTGCACGTCCGGCGGCGTCAGACCGGCCATCACCCGCTCGACCAGCCGGTTGCTCTGCCCGACCTGGTTGAAACGCACGATCATGTCATGCGGGATCGATACGGTGTTGCCGCTGCCCCAAACCTCAATCAGCGGCACGCGCACGTGATCCTCCAGCGTGATCTCGTTGTTGTCACCGGTGATTGACAGCTTGCTCATCCGCGACCAGCGCTGGATCGTCACCACGTTGTCGTTGCCCGTGATGCCGGCATCACCAAAAAACTGTCCGCAATGTGCGGCGCCGTGCGACCAGCGGCTCGTACCGCTGGCACACCCACTGACCAGAAGGACGAGTCCGAACATGATGGCGGCTGACAGTGTTCTATTCATTGCGCGATCCCTCTTGCTAAGACGCTGATGACCCTGTTGGTGTTCCGCGCCAGTGCAGTTTGTCATCGCCGACTAGTGTACCGGGCGCGCCGCCATGCCGCCAGCACGCCTACTTCGCATCGGAGCCCACGACCGCCCCCGAATCACCACTCTGCAACTGCCTCAAGGTACGCCGCCGCAGCATCAGCAGCGGCCTCGTCAGCACACGATGAAGCCGAATCCAGAAGCCGATCCGTTCGACCTGCCGGCGTTCCTCCACCGTCAACAGGTCCGGCCGCAACCGCCGCTTGTGCTTCAGCACGTGGTACCAATCGGCTCGCTGAAAGCGCCTAAGTAGCCAGCGCACCGGCGCCGCGCGCCGCCAACCCACGGGCGGCAGGTGCAGCGAAATCTGAAAGTCGATCAGGTAAGGCCGCCCGTCCTCGCCCATCAGGATGTTCTGCCGCTTGTTCAAATCAACGTACGCGATGTCGCGCTCATGCAGCCGCCGCAATAAATCGAACAGCTCGTCGAAGAACTCATCCGACACCGTCTCGCGTCGCTGCAAAGGATGACCGGGCACAAATTCGTGCATGAACGCGCTATTCCCAACTGTCCCGATCAAACGCGGCACGCCAGATAGCCCGTGAACCTCGCGGTAGATGCGCACCTCGCGCTTAGTCAGGAACCGCCCGGTCCAGCCATTAAGTATCGTTATGAAATCATTTGTGCGGCCATGTTTCAACACCGCCAATCCATCGGGCCCGCGGTATAGCCCCGTGGCTGCGAAGAAATCATGCTTAAACGTCGATACGTGATCGTACCTCTGCCCCGCGCAGTCGACCATCGCCGGAAGTTCCAGTTCCGGCAACGCATACAACCAGCGATGACGCACGAGCGGTTCGTGTGACTTTGTCGTCTTCGGCATAGCCGAGATTATAACCACACCTCGGTCGCGAGAAACGTTTACGCGACCTTGCCGCGTTCGTATAATGCCGCAGACGCCAGTGGGGGCTTCCCACGGGGGTTGTCTCTGGTGCGGGGGTGTGACCGTGCCACGATCCCGCATCCCATCGGCGGCCTGCTAGAAATGAGGTGCGCTGTGATCCTCGGAAGCAAAGCCTCAACCTACGCGATTCTCTCGGTCATCGAGATCGCTCGCCACCAAGGCGCCAACAACGACGAGGGCACCATACGCGCCTCGGAGATCGCAGAGCATTTCGAGTTGCCGGCTGCGTACGCCGCCAAGGTCATGACCCAACTTGTACGCGCCGACATTCTGCGTTCGGACCGTGGACCGCGCGGCGGCTTCCGCCTCACACGCTCGCCCAAGGACATCTCCGTCCTCGAAATACTCGAAGCGGTCGACGGCCAGATCGAAGTCGATGCCGTCATGCGCGGCACAGCCACCACGCGCGAAACGCTGAGCTGCGTCCACGGCATCTTCGAGCAGGCCGTCCGAGACGTGCGTGAAATCCTCGGCACGCGCCCGATCGCCGAATGCGCCCCATCCGTCAATGCCGTCGATGAACCCGAGCTACCACGCCTCACCCACTAGCAAGCACCCACGTAACCGGACTCCTGATTGTCGGCGCAGTCTGCCGGCTTCGGTCGTGGAGGCCCGCATGCGGGCGGCGAGAGCACCGGCCGGCGTGGCCAGCCTTGGTTATCGGGCGAGAGTAGTCAATATAAAAGGCGTGCGGCACCCTGTGGGTATTGGCGCGGTCTGAGGGTGCCGCAGCGAGTGGAAGCAAGTTGTTAAGTGACAAGAGGTTATAAGTATCGACCAAGCCGACGCCTACCACACCATCATGTCACAGCGCTAGTATAGCAATGGCGCCGCAAGATTCAACTACCATCCTTCGCATTCCTGTCAATTCCTGTCAAAATCCTGTCCAGCGTGCCCTGTTCACGACCCGCCATCCTCCCCGGACAACCGTGCGCGAAGCTCCTCAGCCACCGCCGCACCCACGGGTGTACCGTCCGATTCGCCGTACCGCCCCAATGCCGCCTCGGCCCGCGCGCGTTCACTGCCATCCAACCATATCTCCGCCGACAATAGCCGCGCCTCTGCCGGCAGCGTGCCGACGTCGACCATGTGCTCGAACATTGCCGCCGCCCGTCGGTCGGCCCGCTCTTCCTCGATCGGTTGGCCACGGCGCGCCGTCTGGGCCCACTCGCGTGCCTGGCCCAGCTCGCCCGCACGCAGGGTGAGCAGGCACTGGGCATAGCAGGCCAGCGGGTTTTCCGGATCGTCGGCCAGCAGCGCCTCGCACTCACGAGATGCCCCGGCGGCATCCGCGCAAGCCGCCGCCCAAACCGCGAACGAACGAAACGCACGTTTCTGTGGCGAGTGTTCGTAGCCCTCGAGCCAGATCATCGCCGCCGTCGCGTGCCGATCCTGCTGAGCGAGCGCCTCGTGCAGTCCACGCATCGCACGGTAGTGCGTCGGGTGGCGCACCAGGATGGCGGCGTAGGCCTGTTCCGCCTGTTGCCAGTGGTGGCTGCGCATGTGAAACTCGCCCATCACGAGCAGTGCTTCGATATTGTCCGGGTCCTTGGCGAGAATGGTGTCGACCAACCCGGCCCCGGTCGCGCCATGCCCGCCACGAATCTCCGCCAGCGCCAGGTCCAGCGTCGCCGTCTTCCGCTCCTCCGGCTCCAACCCCGAGCCCGCCAATGCCTCACGCAACTTCCCGATCGCCTGCGACGGCTGATCGAGCCGCCGCAACAGCAGGTTCCCGTACTCGGCCAGACGCTTCGAGCGCCAACGGTCGTCGGCGGGCAGTATCTCCTCAAGATGCTTGTAGGCGGCGGCAGCCAGCGGCCAACGTTGCAACGCCCGGTATGCCTGCGCCAGGCGCGTCCAGGTCGACAGCGAATCCGGCTCTAGTTCATACGCTTGCAGAGCGTGCTCCAGCGACAACTCGGGCGCGTCATACAGGAGGTAGCGAAACGCCACCCGCCGCTCGAACGCCGCCCGATCATGCGGCGTCACGTAGTAGTCCGAATGCTCGTCCGCGATGGTGACGGCCAGATCCAGCGTCGCACGTGCCTTGGCGAGCAATTCATCATGCCCGAACGCGTCGCGCTCCGGGGTGTCATGCGTGGCCGAGAACTCGTAGGCCAGGGCCAGCGCCTCGCGCGCATGCGGGTGATCGGGATAGAGATCCACGACACGCTCCGCCCGCCGCAGCGTCGTCCGTGCGTTCGCGCACAGCCACCTGTTCCACGGCACCGCTGCTGCCGACAAGAGCAGCGCCGCTGCTACGACAACCGCCGCGCGCCGCGCGCCGGCCGCTCGACTGACCCAGCGCGCCAGCAGCACACCGACGACGAGCAACAGGCCCATCAGCGGCTGATACACGTACCGATCGTTCGCCGACGCCAGGCGCGCCCCGATGATGCCGACCACCGGAAGCAGCAGCACCCAGAACCACGTCAGACCCACCGCGATCCCGCGCCGCGCCGGTCGCGGCAACGACCACAGCAGCGCCACACCGCTGGCCACTACCAGCACCAGCCCGCCCCACACGGCTGGTGCATCCCAGGTGGACCACGGCACCGGCACATACCACGTGCACAGCCAAGCCGGCGCCAACAGGTTCCGGGCGTACAACCACGTCGCAAATAGGCTGCGCGAGATTGGATCGCCGAACAGCAGATCCGTGAAGTCCTCGAGCATCTCCGCTTCCTGCGTGGTCTTCAGCGTCAGCAGCGCGAACAGCACACCCAGAGCCGCCATGACGTAGACGCGCGGCGAACGCAACGCACTCCTGAGCCCGAGCACGTGCCACTCCAGCACAAACACCAGTGCGAACCATCCAACCACCGGCTTGGACATCATCGCCAGCGTCAGCAGCACGATCGCTAGCACGCTCCACGCGGCCTGCCGCGTACGCAAATAGCGCAGATGCGCGAGCAATGAAAGCAATGCCATCGTGGCCGACATCAGGTGCGTGCGCCCCATGTCCGCTGAGTACGCATCCACGTTCACCGGATGCAGCGCCCACAAAAGCGCCAGCGCGTACGCGAGCAGCGTCCCCGCCGGACCGGCCTTCGTGACCCCGAGCGTCAACAGGAGGCCGCGCAGCGCGACCCAGAGCAACAACCCGGTGAGAGCGTGCAGCGCCACGTCCGTCGCGCGCATGCCGGACACGCGCGCCTCGCCCCACAGCCGCCACTCCAGCGCGTAACTGAGAATCGGGACCGGTTGATACAGATCGCGGTGTTTGTGGTTGAAGATGCTTAGGCAGCGAACCAACAGCGGCTCGGAACGGCCCGCCCCGGTCACGTCGCTGTTGTTGACGATGAAGTAGTACTCGTCCCCCTGAATCCACGGCGCATTGAGCGAGGGCTGACCACTGACAAACACGAGAGCGACAAGCACCACACCCAGCGCGATGTACACGCCGGGCCACATCACACCGGGCGTTGACCGCTCTGGTGATCCAGCTTCTATTTCGACACTGCTGTCGGTTGTCATCGCATTTGGACCATTATCCACCAGCCCGCCGCCACACGCGCACACCACGTTGACGCACGTCACATACGACCGGAAAGAACGCCGTTTGTGAGCCCTATGTTACGATGTTAACCCGAGTTTAACAGCATGCGGCGGACGCCGCGCTTGCGGCTGACGGCCGAAGTTCCTAGAATTCAATAGGAAGCGCGATAATGCGCTCGTTGCATGGAAGACGTGACATGTACGCTGAATCACCAGCCCTGTCGGCCAGTGTCTTGGTCCTCAACCGCATGTACATGGCGGTGCGGGTGGTGAATGCGCGCCGCGCGATGTCGTTTCTCTATCGCGACATGGCCGAGGTCGTCGCCGTCGAGGACGACCAGTTCCTTTCCTACGACTTCAACGACTGGGTCGAGGTCAGCGAGGCCAAGCGCGAGTTCGAGCCCGAGCAGCACGACTGGATCCGCACGATCCGCTTCCAGATCGCCGTTCCAAAAATCGTGCGCCTGCTCGGATACGACAAGCTACCAAAGTCCAACGTCAAGCTAAACCGCCGCAACGTCTTCGCCCGCGACCAGAACAGTTGCCAGTATTGCGGCAAGCGCTTCCCGACCAGCGAGCTCAGCCTCGACCACGTCCTACCGCGCTCTCAGGGCGGCGGCATCTCGTGGGAAAACATCGTTTGCGCCTGCGTCACCTGCAACGTCCGCAAGGGCGGTCGCACACCGGCACAGGCCAACATGCACCTGATTCGGCCGGCCCGGCGCCCCAAACGCTCGCCCGTCCTGACCATCAAGCTGTCCGACGCCAAGTACGCCAGTTGGAAGCAATTCCTCGACTTCGCCTACTGGAACGTCGAACTCAAGTAACGCGGTTGACAGCCGCCGCTTGCTCCCTCTACCCTAGTTTCCGTGACCCGTTCGGGACTGCACGCCAGATTCAGTGGCGGAGTGTGTGGAGTACGGCATGCCTGTCGAGCAATGGTCCGACACGATCATCCTGGCCGAGTTGGCCGACGATCCACAGTTCTCGGATGACCTCGCCCAGGTCTCCGAACAGTGCGCCAATAACCCGCGCAACGACGTTTTGTTGAGCTTCGTAGCCATCAACCACCTGAACTCGTCCAGCCTCGCCAAGCTGCTCAAGCTGCGCAAGCTGGTCACCATCACGAACCAGCGACGCCTTATGCTCTGCAACGTCAACGCCCACGTCTGGGGCGTCTTCCTCGTCACCGGCCTCGACCGCATCTTCGACGTCGCCGAGGATGTGCCCTCCGGCCTAGCCTCTCTGCAAATGTAGTGCCAGGCATCTGAGCCTGACGTCTTGGCTTCGGCGCGACCCCCGTGTCACGCACGATCAAACCGCACCAACACCGCACGATTCCCGTAACCCCGCCAAAGCCGTAGAATCACTGTTCTTGCCACCGGGCTCAACCCCGTCGGCAAGCACGTGTCCGGACGCGGGTGTAACGTCAGGCCTCCAAGCCTGGCGGCGTTGAATCGTCAGGCAAAACCGCCTGACGCGACACGATCAACGGGAGCGTGCCAGATGCTGGTGCGCTGCCAACAGGAGCAGACGGTGAGCAACGCGGCGGTGTTTGAAGAACTCAAGGCGGCGATCTCCGGGGATGTGCGGCACGACAACCTGTCAAAGGTGCTATACGCGACCGACGCCAGCATCTACGAAATAGTGCCCGACGGCGTGGTGCTGCCCAAGACCGTTGCCGACGTCGTCGCCACACTCAATATCTGCGCTAGGCACAGAGTTCCCGTCACGCCGCGCGGGGCCGGCACCGGCCTCACCGGCGGCGCGCTCAACCGCGGCGTGCAGCTCGATTTCTCACACTACATGAATCGCGTCCTCGACATTAACGTCGAGCAGCGCACTGCACGCGTCGAGCCCGGCGTCGTATTGGATGAACTCAACGCCGCCGTGAGGCCGCACGGTCTGCACTTCTCGCCCGATGTCGCCACCAGCAACCGCGCCACGATCGGCGGCATGATCGGCAATAACTCCGCCGGCGCGCACTCAATCGTCGTCGGCCGCACCTGCGACCACGTGCTGGCCGTCGACGTCGTGCTCGCCGACGGATCAAAGCACACGTGGGGCGCCGGCGCAAACGGTCCCGCCAATGAAGCCGCCCGGCGCTGTGACGAAGCCGTCAGCACCGTGCTCACCGAATACGCCAGCGAAATCGCTGAACGCTTCCCCAAGACCTTCCGCCGCAACGGCGGCTACGCGCTCGATCGACTCAAGCTCACGGGCGGTCGCCTGAACACCGAGCAACTTATCGTCGGCAGCGAAGGCACGCTCTGCATCGTCGTCGGTGCCACGCTGAACCTGATCCCGCTGCCCAAGCACCAAGGCCTCGTCGTCGTCCATTACGCTGACCTGCTCGAAGCGCTCAAGACCGTTCCCGCCATCCTCGAACACAAGCCCGCCGCCGTCGAGCTCGTCGACAAGCTCATTCTCGACGGCACCAAGGACAACCCGGCGATGCAGCGTCGCCGCTGGTTCATCGACGGTGACCCGGCCGCCACCATTGCCATCGAGATTTACGAAGACAGCGAAGACGCGCTGGGCCAACGCCTCGAATCCGTCGCCAAGTTCCTCGAAGACGCTGGCATCGGTTACGCCCGTCGCATCATCCGCGATCCGCAGCAGATGGCCGACGTGTGGGACGTGCGCAAGGCCGGCACTGGCTTGCTAATGTCCCGCCCCGGCGA
>JAFGRR010000667.1 GCA_016935035.1 Phycisphaerae bacterium
GAGAACATCGTGCCGTTTCTTGAGAAGTACAAGGTCCCCGTTGACGATGCCACCAAGGAAGCGCTGAAGGACCTGCCCGAGGCGCAGATCGAAATTGCTCGCGAGAAGCAGATTCCGAAGGCCTTTCAAAAGTAGTCGCCAAGCCGCGGCGAGTGGACGCAATCAGAACCCCAGCGGAAGCGGGCAAACTCGGAGCCCGAGCGGAAACGAGCGGGCAAGATCAGAGCCCGAGCGGAAACGAGTGGGCATATTCGCGTTGAGCGCGAGTCACCGGGCTGACTCGCGTTCTTGGGGCTGGGCCGAGAGGAAACTCACGGCCCAGCACTTTTTTGGTATTACGGCGAAGCCGGCCGACGAGACGTCGGCCGCTACATCGGTGCTCAGGATAGCTTCGGCGTCAGCACGTCAATGGCCCGGTCGATCTCCATCTCGGACAGCAAACGCACGTACAGAGCCGCTCGATCGCCGACCGACGAGCCGGTCAGGCCCATGATGTTGATGCCGGCGTCGGAGAGTACCTGGGCGATGTCCACCGCCAGACGCGGTCGATTCGGCGCTGTGATGCGCAGCGTATGAACGCTGGCGGCCTTTCGGAATCCGGCGGCCTCAGCGGCGGCGGCCTGTTCCGGGCCGACGATCGGCGCGACGAAGAGCACGCTGTTGCCGAGTTGATATTCCTCGGGACGCACGATGATGAAATCCAGGTTGGCGCCGGCCTGCTCAACACTGGCCAGCTTGCTCGCCAAGGCACCGGGCCGATCCTCGAGGGGCACAACCCAGATATCGACACGGTCCAGTTGCACTGACATGGGGGTCTCGCTTGTGTTCGCTATCGACGGCTGATCTGTTGGAGTGTGTATCGTGGCCGCGTGCCGCCAGCGCGGTCAAGCCGGCGGGCCGGTCATTTCAGACCAGCACTTCGGCTAACACCTTCTCGGCAGCCGCCGCATCGTCGGCGCTGGCGAACCGCACATACACCAGCGCGTTTCCGCCGATCGCCGCCGCCGAGATTCCCACGATGTTGATGGAAGCCTGCGCCAGCATGCCGGCGACACCGGCGGTCAGCCCCGGTCGATCCGGACCGGACAAACGTAGCACGTGCATGGCGTCGCTCTTGCGCATGTTGACGTCCGCCGCCGCCTGGCGTTGCTCGTCGGTCGTCAGCGGCGCGACGAACAGCACGCTGTGGCCGGGCGTCTCGTGCGACGGTCGGCCAACGATGAATTCCAGGTTCGCGCCGGCTGACATCATGATGTGGGCCAAGGGCGTGGACAGCGCCCCCGGGCGATCCTCCAACTCCCCCGCCCACACATCAACTCGCGTGATCTCAAACGACATGTCGTCCCCTTGAACTGGCTCACTCGCCCCACTGTCTCCGCAGCGGGCTGCGCCAGTATCCTCGCGTCCCCGCGGCGCATGCGTCAAGCGGCCGGCGCGTGTATTCATGACCCCACCGGCCGATTATGCTCGACGGACCGGCGCCGCACATGCCCCCGAATGCACTCAGTCACGACAATTGCGAGGTCAGCACCTGGGCGGCGGCGACCACGTCGTCGGCGGTGGAAAACCGGAAATAGAACACGCACTGCTCGCCAGCCACCGACGCCGACAGACCCGTCAGATTAAGCCCGGCGTCCGCCAGCTTGCGTGTGATGCCGGCGCCGAGGCCCGGTCGATCCGGCCCGACCAGCCGCAGGCAGTGGATCCCGGTCTTGTGCAGCCCGACCTCCTGCGCCGCCTGTTCCTGGGCCGGACCGATCAGCGGCGCGACAAAAACAACAGCGCAGCCCGGCGTCCGGCGCGAAGGCCGGGCGATGACGAAGTCCAGGTTAGCGCCCGCACGCATCAGGTTTTGCAGCTTGTCAGACAGCGTGCCGGGCCGATCCTCGGTTTCGCCGGCCCAGACTTCCGCCTTGGTGATCTCGAATTGCATGATACGCCCTCCCGGTCCACGTCGGCCGGTACGTGACCGCTGGGCGTATCGTTACCGACCGCCCGCCACGCCGTCAAGCATTAACCGGCACCGGTCAACAGGCTATGCAAATGCGTCGATCAGGATCCCGGTTTCCCATGGAATGCTGGTGAAGGCGATCAGCGGCGACGTCGGGACGGCCGCGTTGTGGGGCAGAGGATCGAGGCGGTCCGGCGTGCCGTCGTTGTCGTCATCGAGGTCGCGCACGTCACCATAGCCGTCCACGTCGAAGTCATCCTGCCAGGGATTGATCGCGTCGCGGCAGTTGTCGTGGATGTCGGGGATGCCGTCGCGGTCACGATCGTGCCGGACCAGATGCCTGTCGCCGGCGCGTTGCAGGGCGAGATAGGCACGCAGGATTTGAAGCCATTGCTGTCGGACGTGCGCCAGCGGCACGGCCGGTGTGGGCGCGAGCATGCTTCTTTCCACCTCCGAAGGTGGTCCTCTCGCCGCGTGCCTCCCATGGTACGCGGTTACCAGTTTTAGGCGTGCGCGTCGCGCGCACGTCAACCGGCTGGTGATCATTAACGACTGCTGATAATGAGAGGGATGGCGGCGACTAGGCCGGCGTGGCGTGCTTTCCGGCGCTTCCGCAATGGCGTTGCTGTGTACTACGGCCGCCACGGGGGCGGCCGCTACTGAATACGGCCGACGAGACATTGGCCGCTACATGAACGGGGCCCGCGGCGCGTGGCGACCGCGCACAAGGGCGGTGTCGCGCGCCGCAGGCCCGTCTTCGAACAGTTCCACTGGCCGGAACAGTGTCCGGCCGGCGGCGGGTTACTTGAGCTTGGACCTCACGATCGACAACAGCGCGTCGTTGTCGATCGGCTTCTGGAAGACGCCTGAGAGTCCAAGGGCGGAGTAGTCCGCCGTCATGCTCAGGTTGTCGCCGACCGAGCTCAGCATGTACACCGGCGCCTTGTTGCCAAGGGCCTGAAGGCTCTTGACGAAGGACGTGCCGGCGTCGATTTCTTCCATCATCAGGTCCACGATCAGCAGGTCGGGCTTGACCTGGGGGTAGACCTTGAGCGCCTGTTCGGCGGTCGGGGCGTCGGCGACGACGTACCCGTTGCTCTCGAGCACGAGACGCAGCGAGTAGCGAATGTCCTGGTCATCGTCGACCACCATTATCACGTACTTTCCATCTTGCATTTTGCATCCCCGAAGGCAATCAGGTTGCCAATGAAGGACGATTGTGTTCCGCGGCCGCTTCGGCGAAGCTGCCGCGCTCAATTACATCCACGATAAACGAATGGGCCGCTCGCAGGTTCTCCCGGGCACGCTCGGAAAGACGCTGCCCGAACTCGTCGAACTCATACCCGCGAATCGCCAGCGCGTAGCCTTCCACGCGTGCTCCGAACAACGACTCGGCCAGGGCCAACACGTTGTCCGGTTCGATGCTGTGGCTGCTGAAGCTCAGCGCCGGCTTGGGCTCGATCCTCAAAAAGCCGAATGGTTCCGCGCCCGACACCGCCGCGTCGGCAAACACGACCACGTCATGTTTGGCGACGTCGGCGGCATCGTCAACGACCAACTGGTAGTCGGCATCGACCGTCACGCCGGGCAGCGCCGCTTCCTCGAGCGCCGCCGCCAGGGCCGGCCCCAGACCATCATCAAGTCGGCCGGGGTTGCCGTAACCAATGACCAGAATCCTGCGCGAGCCGTCCGGCATTCAAGCTATCCCTTACTGCGGCTATCGACGAGGTTGCCCTCGTGATCGAACAGTTCGACGACGAGCGGCATCTGGCCCATGGCGTGCGTCGCGCAGGAGAGGCACGGGTCATACGCCCGAATCGCGACCTCGACACGGTTCAGCAGGCCCTCGGTGATTTCCTTGCCGCTGATGTAGTCATCGGCGACGCGCCGCACGGCCCGGTTCATGGGCTCATTGTTGTTGGTGGTCGAAACGATCAGGTTCGCCATGGTGACCTGGTCGTTCTCGTCGACCTTGTAGTGATGGAACAGCGTGCCGCGCGGAGCCTCGATCAGGCCGACCGCCTCGCCGCGCCGGTCGCCCTTGACCACGAGATCGGTGCCCTGGAGATCCTTGTCATTGAGCAGCTCCTTGATCTTCTCGATCGAGTGCAGCAGCTCAATCATGCGGGTCCAGTGGTACGCCATCGAGATGTTGTTGGGCTTGTTGTCGGTGACCGCCATGAATTCCTTGCGGGCGGCCTCGGCCTCGGGCGTGTCGATGAAGTCGGCGGTGTTGACGCGCGCCAACGGGCCGACGCGATACCAGCCCTTCTCCGGTCCGATGGACTTGATGAACGGGAACTTCATGTACGACCACGAGCGCACCTCTTCGACGATGTAGTCGAGGTACTTCTGGTAGTCGACCTGATCGAAGATCTTGTTGCCCTGGGCGTCGATCGCGCGCAGGTTGCCATGGTAGAGATCCATGGCGCCGTCCTCGCGGATCAACGAAAGGTGGTTCGACTCGAACGAGCCGAAATCCTTCACGTCCGCCAAGTGCTCAACGGTGTAGTCCTTGGCGATCTTCAGCGCGCTGCGCGACCATTCGACCATCTGGTCGAGGTCTTTGAGGAAGGCATCGCGCTCGGCGATCGAGAGGTTCTTGTTGATCCCGCCCGGAATCGCGCCGGTGCCGTGGATCTTCTTGCCCGCCGTCGCCTTGATGATCTCCTGCCCGTACTTCCGCAGCATGACACCCTGCACCGCCAAGTCGGGGTACTTGGCCGCCACGCCGATGACGTTGCGAATCTTCGGATCGGCGTCGAAGCCGAAGAGCAGGTCGGGCGAGCAGAGGTGGAAGAAGTGCAGGGCATGCGACTGGAGCGTCTGACCATAGTGCATCAGACGCCGCATTTTCTCAGCCGTCGGTGTGAGCTTATCGACACCGGCGATGATGTCCATGGCCTTGGCGGCGGCCAGGTGGTGACTGACCGGGCAGATACCACACAGGCGTTGCACGAGCACCGGGACCTCCCAGAAAGGACGTCCCTGAACAAAGCGCTCGAAGCCCCGGAACTCGACGATGTGCAGCCGCGTCTGCTGCACCTTGTTCTGCTTATCCAGCAGAATGGTCACCTTGCCGTGTCCTTCGACACGGGTGACCGGTTCGATCACGACGCGTTTCAAGCCGTCTTTAACAGCAACCACGATCTATCCTCCAGTGGCGATCAGTCGTACTTAATGAGCTCGTAGGGCAGCTCGACCGGCTTATCCGTGAGGAGCGCCACGAGCGCTTCCCAGATCGTGTCGGCCGACGGCGGACAGCCCGGCAGATGATAGTCAATCTTCACGACCTCCTGACAAGGGTAGACCTTCTTGAGCAGCAGCGGGATCTCCGGGTCGTTCGGGATCTGCCCGCTGGGGTTGTGCACGCTGGGCCCGTTCAGGTAGGCCTCGTCGAGGCATTCCTTCAGCGGGATCGTGTTGCGCATCGCGGGAATGCCGCCCATCGTCGCGCAGTCGCCCACCGAAATCAGCACGTCGCAGTGCTTGCGGAAGTTCCGCAGCACGTGCACGTTCTCATCGTTGCAGCAGCCGCCCTCGATCAGGCCGACGGCGCACTGCGCGGTGAATTCCTTCAGGTCGTTGATCGGCGACTTGTCAAACTCGATCAGCTCCACCAGCTTCAGGATGCGCTCGTCGATGTCCAGGATCGACATGTGACAACCGAAGCAGCCGCAGAGCGAGGTAGTTGCAACTTTCGGCTTAGCCATCTTCTGTGTCCCTCTACTTGCTGTCCGCGCCGCGCGCGGCCTCGATGTCCGAACCAATGGGCTTGTGGTCGTAGAGCCGCTGGCCCACCGGAACCGCATAGCCGACGCGTTTCTTCAAGATCGATCCAACCGGGCAGGCATCGACCGCCTTGTCCGTCACGTCGAGATTAGTGTCCGACAGGCGTGCCTCGGAGTTGACGGCGATCTTCTTGTCCTTACCGCGCCCGACGAACTCGAAGACACTCTTGCCGTCGAGATCGCGCGAGGCCCGAATGCAGCGGGCACACAGGATGCAACGGTTGCGATCAATCAGCACGTCCGGGTGCGAGGCGTCCAGCTCGCGCTTCGGGAACGTGTACGGGTATTTCGGCGCCGCGATACCCAGGCGGTACGCCAGCGCCTGCAACTCGCAGTTACCGCTCTTCTCGCAGTACATGCAGTAGTGGTTGCCCTCGACGAACAGCATCTCGA
>JAFGRR010000668.1 GCA_016935035.1 Phycisphaerae bacterium
ATCCGGCGCCAGGTTGCCGTACAGAATCGCCAGCCCCCCTGTCTCGGCATAGGCATTCTCACGCGTGCGAATGCAGTCGTACGGATCGAACTGGCCGGCCTGAATGGTCGCGAGAACTGGAGCCGCGGATTGGTTCGCGCACGTCGATGCCGACGCGCGACGAGCAGCGTTCATTGCGTCGTCGGGAGTTCCGTATGACCGCAGCGTGTCCTGCGGTTCTGGAGCCCGCTCCGGCCGACGAACCGTTTGGGCTGGAGCCCGGGGCTCTTCTCCCGAAATATGACCTTCTTCACACTTGGTTCGGTCGGGACGTGTGAGGCCATACGTTTGCAGGCTCTGACCGCGTTGCCGCAAACCACTCTCCGCGATGTTCTCTCCGAGCGTCGTGCCCGTAACGGTCGGGCAATCAACGCGCAGCAACCCCGCATCGGCCCGCCGGATCTCACCCAGCAACGTCATGATCCCGCCCGCCGCCTGCAAATCCTCGATGTGGTACATGCGACCATCGCGTCCCGGCGATGGTGCGAGCTTGCACAGCGTCGGCGTCCGCCGCGCCAGCGCGTTGATCCGCGCCAGATCGTACGTGATCCCCGCCTCATGCGCCACTGCCGGCACGTGCAGCAGCGTATTCGTCGAGCCGCCCATCGCCATGTCCAGCACCATCGCGTTATCAAACGCCTCGACCGTCAGAATGTCGCGCGGGCACAAATTCGCCTTGACCAGCTCGACAATCCGCTCGGCCGCCGCCCGGTACAACGCCGCCCGATCCGCACTCGTCGCCAGAATCGTCCCATTGCCCGGCAGCGCGATCCCCAGCGCCTCGCACAGGCAGTTCATGCTGTTAGCCGTGAACAGCCCGCTGCACGACCCGCACGTCGGACAGGCCGCGTTCTCAATCTCGCGCAGCCCGGCCTCGTCCAGGTCACCGCGTTGGAGTGCGGCGACGCCGGCGAACGCGTCGATCAAATCGACCTTGCGTCCGGCCGGCGTGCGTCCCGCTTCCATCGCCCCTCCCGAGGCAAAAATGGTCGGTATGTTGCACCGGGCCGCCGCCATCAGCATGCCCGGCACGATCTTGTCGCAGTTCGGAATACAGATCAGCCCATCGAACCGATGTGCCTCGACCACCGTCTCGACACTGTCGGCGATCAGCTCGCGCGACGGCAGCGAATACCGCATGCCGTCGTGCCCCATAGCGATGCCGTCGTCCACGCCGATGGTGTGGAACACAAACGGCACCCCGCCCGCCGCCCGCACGCAGTCCTTGACGAACCGTCCCACCGCGTCCAGATGCGCGTGCCCGGGAATGATGTCCACGTGGCTGCACGCGATCGCGATCAGCGGCTTGTCCAGGTCGGCGTCGCTGAAATTGCCGGTCGCCTTCAGCAGACTGCGGTGCGGCGTACGCTCGACGCCGCGTTTGATCACGTCCGAACGCATTCCGTCTCCCTGCTCCGTTTCGCGGCCACGTCCATGATCGCCACGAAGTCCGCGATGCGCGTACCCATCTCGGCCGTACCGATCGGCGTCTGCCCCGCACTGACGATGTCGGCCGTGCGCCGCCCGGTGCGCAGCACATGCTCGACCGCCGCCGTGATGCAGTCCGCCGCATCGATCCACCCCAGCGACATCCGGCACATCATCGCCGCCGACAGGATCATCCCGATCGGGTTTGCGATGTTCCGGCCCGCGATGTCCGGCGCCGAGCCGTGGATCGGCTCATACAGCCCCGGCCCGCCGTCACCCAAAGATGCCGATGGCAAAAGCCCCATCGAGCCCGCCAGTACCGAGGCCTCGTCCGTCAGAATGTCGCCGAACATGTTCTCCGTGACGATCACGTCGAACCGCCGCGGCCGCTGGATCAGGTGCATGGCCGCCGAATCGACCAGCACGTGCTCCAGCTCGACGTCGGGAAACTCGTCCGCGATAACCCGCGTCACCGTCGCCCGCCACAACCGCGACGACTCAAGCACGTTCGCCTTATCCACCGACGTCAGCTTGCCGCCGCGCGAACGCGCCAGCATCGCCGCCATGCGCGCAATCCGCTCGATCTCCGGCGTCGTGTACGACATCGTGTCGTACGCGTGCTCGCCGCCCTCGACCGGCTCGCGGCCGCGCTTGCCGAAATAAAGCCCGCCGGTGAGTTCGCGCACGACCACCAGATCGACGTTCGCCACGATCTCCGGCTTGAGCGGCACGTTATTCGCCAGCGCCGGATACACGCGCACCGGCCGCAGATTCGCGAACAGACCCAGCTCGGACCGAATCCGCAGCAATCCCTGCTCCGGCCGCACCGCCGCCAACGGATCGTCCCACTGCGGTCCGCCCACCGCTCCGAGCAGAACCGCGTCGCACTGGCGACAGAGACTAAGCGTGTTGGCCGGCAACGGATCGGCCGTGCGATCAATGGCGCAGCCACCGATCAGTCCCTGGCATAACTCGAATCGGTGGCCAAACCGCTCCGCTGCCGCGCGCAACACCTTGTGTGCTTCGTTAATAACCTCTGGCCCGACGCCGTCACCAGGTAACAGCATGATGCGGGCCGGTCTCGTGTCGGTACTGCTGCTCATCGCGTAGCTTCTCCAGCGCCGACCAGGCCGGTGCGGCGCGCATATTCGAATAACCCGCCGCTGGCGATGACCCTGATGGTCTCGCCGCTCGGGCGTAACTGGTAAGTCTGGCGCGTGCGCACGCGCCGCAAAGTGCCGGCGGTAAGATCGAGCTCGACCGGCTCACCGGTTTCGATCTCGCGCGACAGCCGCTGCTCGCTCTCCAGCGGATAGACCTCGCCGGTCGCGATGCAGTTGCGGAAGAAGATGCGGGCGAA
>JAFGRR010000669.1 GCA_016935035.1 Phycisphaerae bacterium
CCAGGATCACACGGCCGAGCGTGGCGGATGTGACGCCATCGATGTCCTTCTCGACCGGGATCGCCTCGAACGCTGTTCGCCGATCAATCGGTGCCGGCACCGGATGTTGCACGAGAATGCCGTGGACCGCAGGGTCGTTGCCGAGCCTGCGGATCTCCTCGACGAGTTGCTCGGTCGTCGTGTCGCGCGGCAGTTCGACGCGCAGCGACTTCATGCCGACCTCTTCGCAGCGCCGGCGTTTCATGCGCACGTAGGTTGCCGACGCCGGATCGTCACCGACCAGAACGGTTGCCAGCGCGGGCGTGACGCCGGATGCTTCGCGTATTCGCTCAACTTTTCGGATCGCCCCGTCGAGCACCCGCCGCGCGAGTGCCCGACCGTCCATGAGCTTGGCCTTGTGGACGGGTTCCATAGGGTGGCAGGATAGCAGGGGGGGCGCACAGTGTCACGGGAGCCGAAATGGCGAATCGCGGCACTACTCGCCGCGGCGAGCGCGGGCACTTGCCCGGCGCTGCTCATAAACTTCCTCGCACTCCGGCGGACGCAGGTAGTTCGGCAGAATCTCCGCCGACGGGCAGAACCGACCGGCCGACGCCATGCGCCAGCCGATGCGTGCGACGTGCTCGGCCTTCGGAATCCAGTACGATTCGTCCAGAATCTCGCCGCCGCTGCTCTCGCAGGCCTGGCGGTGGTACTTCACTCCGTCGCCCAGGATGCTGAACGGCTGTTCGATCTTCGCCAGCCACTCTACCGGAGCGAAGATCCCAGCCGGGATGATCTCGCGCAGCTCGTCATCACCGGCACGCTCGAACACGGCGCCAAAGACCTGCGCGCGCCGGGCGTCGAGGATGGCCACTAGGCGAGCGGGCTTGTTCGGATGCGCTAATGCGTTGCGGGCGATTACCTCCAACGTTGGCACCGCAACGACGCCGCAACCGACCGCCGATTGCAGCATGCGGGCGACGGTGGCGGCGATCCGCAGACCAGTGAAGCTGCCCGGCCCAGTTGAATACGCGAGGATTTCGATATCTCGCGGGCGGAGATCGTGCTGTTCAAGCAAGGCTTGAAGCGTCGGCAGCAGTTCGATGGTGTGACGGCGATCTGCGGAGAGCTCGCGCGCCGCGATTACGTTGACGCCGCGCGCCAACGCGACACTGCCCCAGAGTGACGCCGTCTCGATAGCAAGTAACACTGGCTCGGCCATTACAGTCGGCATTGTAGCGCAATCCGCCAGGGCGACATAATGATTCTGGGTTGCTGGCAGTCGTGGATCGAGTTCGCGTGACCTGGGACAACTCGCGCGTTCGGCAGCCACGAACACAGCGCGATGTCAGGCAACGAACGCGGCAGTGAATGCGACTTCAGCTTTGCACGCGGCGATTCCGCAATCGCCGGGGCAAAAGCATGAGAGAGATGGACGGAGGTCGAGCGTGCATGATCGGCCGGTGACGTAAAGGACAATCGGAGCATTCGCTCCGACAAACGCGCGCAACCCAACCCTCCTCCCCCCAGGGAGGGAGGGGGGACATATATCGACGCCGCAATGACAGTCAAAACCCCTATATAACACGCAGTATAACCCTAGGAGGTGGGCGATTGCGAGTAAGAAATAATCTACCCTACCATCCTGCGAACCACATTGCCAGCGAGCCGACGCCGGGCGTGGCCACGGGCGGTAAGTCCGTGTGGAAGACCGGTGCGGATGCGAGCCGGTTGCCTGCCCGCTCCCAGGCCGCCCGAGCTACTCCGCAAACTCCACGTAGCCCCAGTGCTCAGGCAGGTGCATATTGATGACGCCTTGCGGTGTCCACACCCAGTTATCGGCCACTGCGTCGGGCAGTCTCTCATAGCAGCCGTCGGCCACGCGGTGACGCCACTCGACTCGCGAAAAGTTGACACGCCAAGTGTCACCTACGTCTGGCGGGGCAGGGCAGCGGGCGTACTGGGCCAGCGTCGTCCACGGGATCGCCATCTCGATCGTCCAGCCGGCATCGGTGTCGGATGGATCGTTCAGCGTGCCGTCGATGTGCGACGCGGTCACCAGGCCGGCGCAGTTCCAATCGTGCAACGCCGGTCCGCCGTCAACGTAGGTGCGCACCAGCAGCAGGTCGAAGATCGTGTTGAGAGCGTTGATCTCGATCTCGTAGTACTCGCGCCGATCGCCGTCCGGATCGATGAAGACCTCAAAGTCGTTGTCGTGAAAGACGATTTCGTCATGTTCTGTCAACGTGCCCCATACGTGCGGCTCCTGCATCTCGGCGGCGATGTAGAAGTACGTGTCGTCCCACAGCATGCGAGCACGCGTCTCGAAACGCGGCGCCGGCATGTGCGGCCCCTGGATGTCCACAAAGGGTGGCGTCGGAGCGGCCAGTTTCCACGCCGGTTCGTCGAGCCGGCCGTCGATGGTCAGCGGCTGGACGGCGCGGTGGCAGGTGTAGCGCAGCGGGGGGCCGAGCTCCGGGGGGGCCGGAGAGGGCCGCGCGGTTCGATTGCCGCTGGCGCAGCCGGTTACCAACACAAGCACGAGACAAAAGGGAAGACGGGTGTGCATGGATCGACTCCTCGCGATCTCGGCGACCGGATACTGCGTTTTGCCGCGTGATGTCATATGACTACGCCTCGACGATTCCGAGCGGCGGCCTGGTCTGCCAGCGGCCGCGCGTGAAGTCGGGCACGTCAACCGCCGCGCTGCGCCGCGCGACCGAGCGCTCGGTCAACTCGCAGATAGCGCTCCAGGCGGCGGCATCGTAGACGTCCATGTCGGTTGGCACGCCGCGCCGCAGACACTGGATCAGCCGGTAATCCTCAAGGAAATCCATGCCGCCGTGGCCACCGCTGGCCTGCTTGACGGCATCGGATTTCCAGAGCGGGTGCTCAAACTCGGCGTATGCGTCAAGCTCATCCCAGCCGTGGCCCTGGCTGCGGCCCTCGATGTGCACACGTTCGGGCCAGCGCTGAAAGATGCCGCGCGTGCCCTGCACGGTATGCAATCGGCTGTACGGACGCGGCAGGTTGGTGTCGTGGACGAGATGGATCGTGCGGCCGCGCGCGGTTTTGATGAGGGAGGTATTGGCGTCGCCGAGCACGTACTTCTC
>JAFGRR010000670.1 GCA_016935035.1 Phycisphaerae bacterium
CAACCAGCAACAGCAGCCAGACAGTCTGCTGCAACGCACGCGACTGTTCCGGCGCCTGCGCGGCGCACAACCCAGAGCGTCGCCGATGGCCAGGCCGAGTATGACTCCCTCGTACCGGCTGGTAGCGCCAAGTATCGGATCGTCCCTCATCTCTGTGGCGCGGCCCGGCGGAAGAGCGCGAGGCGTTGCTGAACCAAGTACTATCGTCCTCATCATAGCAAGTTGCTGTCGGAGGTTCGCGGCATACTAGACGGGGCCGGGCGCTACCTGATCATCGACGGCCACAGCTTCCCGCAGCCCTCCATCCGGTACGGTCCACCATCGGCCGCCCCAAGCGCACGGCACCATTCCACTGTGCATCGCCCCGGAGATAAGCTGAACGATTGGCGTGACAAACCAGGTCGGACCTGCCAAGACCGCTCGAAAAGTCCGCCGTGTCGCGTATCATCAGCGCCCTGCAACTGCTGATTCGACCAACGCGGAGAACAATGCAATGGCACGGGGCGAGCTTATTCTGCGGCAATGGAACCTGCTAAAGACGCTACAGACGAGGGGCGAGGGGATCCCGCTGAGAAAGTTGGCTGACGAATTCGATGTCAGCGAACGAACCATTCAGCGTGATTTCGAGGTGCTGGAGGAACTCGGCTTCCCCGTCGAGCACAACGAGGACGAGTACGGCAAGCGATACTGGCGGATGCCGTACGACTTCTTCAAGACCGGGCCGCTGGTACTCGGTCTGACGGAGGCGGTGTCACTGCATTTGGCGGAGAGCTTCTTCGCGCCGCTGGCTGGCACGCATTTCGCCGACGGGCTGCGGACGATTCTGGACAAGGTCCGCAGCCTGATACCCGCCCGGGCGCTGGATTACTTCTGCGAACTCGATGGGACCATCTACGTTCGACGCAGCGGCATCACGGACTACTCGGCACACGCCGAGACCATCCGCGTGCTCTCGGATGCGGCCCACATGAAGCACACTGTCGAGGTCACGTATCGATCACTGTGGCGCTCAGCCGAGTACACGACGCTGTTCGATCCGTACGGCCTCGTGTACTTCGAGGGTGACCTGTTCCTTGTGGGCCACTCTCACAAGGCCAAGGCCCTGCGAGTATTCAAGGTGACGCGCGTCGTCGCGGCCGCACTAACAGAGCAGGCGTTCGAGACGCCACATGGCTTCGACCTCGCACAGCACTTCGAGAGCACGTTCGGCATCGTCCAATCGGACGGGGAGCCGATCGACGTCGTCGTCAGGTTCAGCGGCACGGCTGCAACACTTGTTGAAGAGCGTGTATGGCACGAGAGCCAACGCCTGGAATGGCTGCCTGGCGAAGAGACGCTGTTCGAGTCGGAGGGCGATGATCACGGCAACCTGCAGGCGACATTCAAACTGGCCAACCTAGTCGAATTCAAACGCTGGCTGAAGGGCTACGGCGACCAAGTCGAGGTTGTCAGGCCCGATTGGCTGCGGCGCGAGATGCACGACGAATTGCTGGCAGCGGCGCGGGTGTACAGGAAGTAGACAGCCGGAGTGACGCCTGGCGGCAAATACCGCTGCTAGCAGTCCAACATCACCAAGTCGTCGAGCCCGGCACCACAGGACGACGATTTGCGACACAAGCTGTCCACATCCTGGTAGGCCACCGGAATCGACACCTTCGCAGAAAAACGGCGTGTTAGCTGACACCAGCCGTTGGGTCCAAACCGCCCCGGGAGCCCAAGGACTCAGGCACGACCCAATCTGTCGCACCCTTCCATCCGTTAGGACCGACCCGAACTGACACGCCGCGCCCAGACAATTCTGGCGGCGGTACCAGCGTTGCGCTGGTGCCGCTATGGCCCGGGGACGCGGCAGGACGGTTGGCCCAACCGGCGAGGGCGGGCCGCCATCCGCCGGCATCGCGGTTCGGGCGGACAATCCACGTGGCTCCGCCACGATGGCGCGATGTTCAGCCGAGGCAATGCCTGATGCTAACGGCTGATCTGGATCTGACGACGGCCGATGCGGTGACCGCGTTCCTTAACCGCTCGCACCAACGGTGACAGAATGAATCACACACCAGTCTCCCGCAAGTTACCATACACCGAAGCTGACCTGCATGGCGGTGCCCCAGGGGGCATTGACGCCTGATTGAAAAACTGGCCGCGACCCACCGGGCGCCCCGGGCATTCGCAGGCGTAATCGCGGGCCATTACCATTGAATGACGCAAAACGAGCACCGCGCGCTCAGAAAAACTCAGTAAACTCGCTTGCGGCAGTTCTGTTTTCAAGGAGAGTCGGATGAACAAGGGTGTCGGAGTCGAGGTGACCGAGGTCCAGCGGGTCATCCTGGCGCGGGCCGAGCGGCTGCGGCGTTACGTTGAACGCAAGATACCCAAGCGTTTCCGGGGCATCCTGGCCGCCGAGGACGTGCTGCAGGACGTGTGGATCGTGGCCTTTCGGACGATCTCGCCTGAGATAGAGAACGTGGATAGCTGGCTCACAGCGCTCACCAACTCGAAGCTGATTGATACGCTGCGGGCGGCCCGCACGCGCAAGCGGGGCGGTGACTGGCAACCGCTGCGGCAGGCGGCCCAGCAACGGGCCTCGTTCGACAGTCTGTTCAAGAACATTCGTGCCCGCGTGCAGACACCCAGCCGGGAGGTATCCGCTCAGGAGGCCCGGCACGCCGTGCAGGTGGCCCTCGGTAGATTGCCGGAGGACATGCGGCAGGCCGTCTGCCTCTGTCACATCGAGGGGCACTCACGCCGGGATGTCGCCCGGATCATGTGTAAGACGGAACCCGCGATTAACAGCCTGCTGTATCGGGCCCTGAACGAGTTGCGTGCGTGCGTCGGCGAGGCGGCCCAGTTCTTCAGCGATGCGAAGTCGGTCGAACGCTGCTGCTGATGCTGGTGCGGTTGTCATCGGATGAGGATTGGCCATGGGGCTAGGGAAGCGGCGCTCCTTCGC
>JAFGRR010000671.1 GCA_016935035.1 Phycisphaerae bacterium
AATGATCGGCGTCAGCGCCGAGGAGTACCTGCGTTCCGCCACCCTCATCGAGCAGGGCCTGACGAAGGCACTGGAGCTGTACCGGCCCGACGGCATGCCGATCGCGTTTGACCTCCAGCTCGAAGCCGAGGTGCTCGGCTGCGAGCTGCGCTGGGCGACGGAGACCCCGCCGGCCGTTGTCTCCCACCCGCTGACCCAACGCGGCATCGATGATCTGCCGCACTTCGACGCATCCCAGGGCCGCTTCCCCATCGTCCTCGACGCACTGCACGCCATGAAGGCCCGTGTAGGCGACGAGATCGGGCTATATGGCCTTATCACCGGCCCATTCACTCTTGCCCTGCACCTGCTCGGCAACGAGGTCTTTCTCAAGCTCCGCCGCGACCCCGAGTTCGCCAGCCGTGTGCTCGAATACTGCGCCGGCGTGGGCAAGCTGGCGGCCGAGGCCTATCTCGATAACGGCGCCGACATCATCGCGGTCGTCGACCCGATGACCAGCCAGATCTCGCCCAAGCACTTCGTCGAGTTCGTCGATCCGCACGTCAATGCGGTTTTCGACCACGTGCGGCAGAAGGGGGGCCTGTCGTCGATGTTTGTCTGCGGTGACGCCACGCGCAATCTCGAGTGCATGTGCCGCACCCACTGCGACAATATCTCGATCGACGAAAACGTCCCACTCGAACTGGCCAAGGAACTCGGCGAGAAATACAACCGTTCCTTCGGCGGCAACCTCAAGCTCACCTCGGCCCTGCTGCTCGGAAACGAGGACGACGCCAAGCTCGAAGCCCTGCGCTGCATGGAAATCGGCGGCACCAACGGTTTCGTGCTCGCCCCCGGCTGTGACCTGCCCTACGCCACCCCCGAGGAGAACCTCAAGGCCGTCGCCCTGATGGTGCACGATGAGTACCAGCGTCACGTCGCCAACACGACGCTGCACGCGCGGGCCGCCATGCACGTCGCCGAAGTGGAGCTGCCCGACTACGCCGGCCAGCCGCGCGTCTTCATCGACGTCGTCACGCTCGACTCGGCCTCCTGCGCGCCGTGCCAATACATGATGACCGCCGCCGAGGACGCCGCCCGCCAATTCGGCGAGCAGGTCGTTGTTACCGAGCACAAGATCTCCACGCGCGAAGGGCTGGCCTTCATGCTGAAGCTCGGTGTGCAGAACGTGCCCACGATCTGCATCGACGGCCAGCCGCGCTACATCTCGATCATCCCCGACGCCGACACGCTCGTCGCCACCATCGCCGACGCCGTCGCCAGGAAGAACGCATGATCCCGCTCTCGCTGATCACCGGCTTTCTGGGCAGCGGCAAGACCACGTTCCTGCAACGCGTGGTCGAGCGATCACGCGATCGCCGCCTGTTCTACCTGGTCAACGAGTTCTCCACGGTCGATATCGACGGGCAGGTGCTCAACCTGGGGCCCGATCAACTGGTCACCGTCGCCGGCGGCAGCATCTTCTGCCGCTGCCTGGTGACCGAGTTCATCGCCCGCCTGCGCCAGATCCTCGACAATGGCGGCGACACTCTTGACGGTGTCGTCATCGAAGCCAGCGGCATCGCCAACCCCAAAGTCACGCAGCAGATGCTCGCCGAAACTCAACTCGACCGGCAATACGACTTGCGCACCATCGTCACGATCATCGACCCGGGCAGCTTTGATGACTTGCTGGAGATGCTGCCCAACATCGCTGCCCAGATCGAGGCCAGCGATGTCGCGATCGTGAACAAGACCGACCTTTTCGACGAGGAAACGCTGGACGCGACCGAAGCGCGCATCAGGCAACTGAATGCGACCGCGCGCATCCTGCGCGCCCAACACTGCGATGTGGACTTGGACCTGTTCGCGTCCTCGCCAGGGCGCGACCTGCACGGCGAATACGCCAAGTGTGCCGATCCGAACTACCTGACGCTCGCCGTGCGGCTCGAGCACGAGATCGACATCGAGCGTCTGAGCGAGGCACTCGCCGAATACGCCGACTTGCTCTACCGCGTAAAGGGCTACGTACGAGGCGACCGCACGCGCGTCTATATCGACGTCTCGCGCGGCCAGACCACGATCAGCGAAGCCCCCGCCAGCAACAGACCGGGTGAGCTGATTCTGATCGCGCGCGGCGACGCGCGGCGACGCATCAATCCATTTATCGAGGCGTTAGAGACGGGACAGTTCGACTGTTGACGAAGTTCAATCACGCCGCGCCGCGATCTGCCACCAGGAATAGCCGGCGTCACCCTGCAGATCGTAGATCTCGTGGCGCTGCACGGCAGTCGGCGTGAAGCCGGCTCCTTCGTGAAAAGCGATGACCTGCTCGTCGTCCCAGAACGAGTAGACCATCCCGCCCAGTTCGGCCGGCGCATCGGGGCCGAGTTCGTGCGTATCCTCGCAGATCTCGCCTATGCTATAACGCAGCAGACCATCCGAATCGGTCCGCCAATCGGAGATGAGATATCCGCCCGGCCTGATGATGCGGGCCAACTCGTCGAGCGCCGCCATCGTGGTCGCCGCTCCGCCGAGTGAGAACAGCACTCCCCAACAGACAGCCACATCGACGCTGGCGTCGGCGCATGGCAAGTCCGGCAGATGGCCGCGCAACGTCTCGATGCCTACGCCGACAGCTTCCCCGGCGGCGGCCGTCGCTGTCAACATGTCCGCCAGCGGGTCAACCGCGATCACCCTGCCGAATCTGAGCTGCGCCAAGCCGACGCTGTTGCGTCCAGTGCCGGCGCCGATGTCCATTGCGATCAGTTCACGGCGCCTTGCCTCCGGCACACACCGGCTCAGCAGACGGATCATCTGCTCGCTGGGCCAGGCGCGCACCGTCGCCCCAGGACGGTCCGTCCAGTCGTTGATGAGCCCGTTCGATGCGCGGCCGCTGGCCGGCGGCGTCATGCTGGCTGACATGCGGCTTGCCCTCATACGGAACCGGGGCCGGCAACGGCCCGACGGTGTCTGATACCTGTCCGCTTCACCCCTATCTCATCGGCGGATCGGGGTTGTCAGCGCAAGTGCAGCGCCGAGCCAGGCTCCCGGACGCGATGGCGCACGGCGACGCGGCCCGGCGAAAGCAAGGCGTATGTTCGGGAAATGTCCGCCCGCGTCTAGGGGGTCTTGGCCTTGGCCTGTGGGGGCTCAGCCTTGGGCTTGTCCTTCGATTCGTCCTCGGCCGCCTCACCCGAACGCAGTCGAATCGGACCACGCCGATGAGCCCCCGAGTCGCTGGCCCCGTTGCGTTTGGGCATGTTGATAACGCGGGGCTGTTCGATCTCGTCTTCCATGTCCGCGGGATCGGCCAGCCAGTCGATCACGCTGTCCTCGAGCGATTTGACGACGGGGACTTTGAACTTAGTGGCACAGGCCTTACACCGTGCCGCCCTGCCCTGCGCTTCCTGAGGTAGGCGGTACTTCGCTCCACAGTTCGGGCAACTACACTTGATGTGGCTGCTCACGACTCACCTCGCTCGCGATGGGACCACGGGAAGAAAGCGCACACGCTTCCCGCCGGGATCCAAACCGCTCCCAGACACCGTTTACTCGTGTTGTCGGCTGAGACGAAACGGTATGAACGAGATGAGTGACTGAAAATACCTATATGGTTCCAGTTCAGTACGAGGCCTCAGCCGGTCCTCGCACATAGTTAGACTATCGTCCGTCACCGTGGTTTGCAAGAGTTCTTCGCTATGGCTTCGTGACGGAATTCCGCCAGCGCCGACTCCCGGTTTTTGACAGCCCCAGCCAGCCGACGCCTCACGGCCTGAACCATTCGCGGCAACGTCCGCACAGCGGACGTTCCTCAAGCCGCAGTCCCTCCTGGTCCGACCGCAACGCCGCCAGCCGGTCCCCGGCCCAGATCTTGCCGAGCCCCTCGGAGCGCCAATCCGCCAGCGCGGCCGCGCCCGCGACATCCTGCGCACACTGCGGCACCGTCCCATCCGCCAGCAGCATCAGACGCCGCCCCAACCGCCGGCACGCCTCACGCGTCGGCGGGGTGGTGGACATCAACTCGTCCGGCGGCAGCAGGCCGCAGTACTCGTTGTAGCCCTCGATGACGGCCCAGCCGTTCGGGGGGATCCAGCGGTCGTAGAACTGCCACAACTCCGCGAGGTTGGCGGAGCAGCGCGTCAGGCTACATACGACCAACGGCCGCGGGCGATCGAGTTCACGCCGCGCGCGCCACAGCCGTTCCACGTTCGCCATCACCTGATCGAACGCATCCCGGCGATGCAACTGCTGGTAGACCTCGGCCGAATTGGCGTCAAACTGAATCTGGACCACGTCCACCGGGACCTCGAACAGAGTGTCGAAGTTGGCGTCCGACAACTCAACGAGTGACGTTACAACGGCCAGACCACAAACGCCGGCGTCGCGAACCGCCTGGCACACTTCCCGGAAACGCGGATGCAACAGTGGGTCACCATGCCCGCCAAGTACGATCAGGCGATCATCGTACTGCGCCAGTTCCCCGGCAAGCGCCCCCACGCGCCCCACGTCCTCCAGTACGCGTCGCGGCACTCGGTCGCCACGCGGCCGCAGTGTCGTCTCCGGCAGCGGGTCATCCGTGGTCAACTCGATTTCGACTTCCAGCGGCAGCGACCCCGCCCAGTCGCAGCCGATGCGCCGCACGTATGCACATAACTCGCCGGCGCCAGCATCCTCGCCAAGTTCGGCGAAGGCCGCCGCCAGCACCTCACGCGATCGCCGCGTGTCGCCGGTGAGTCGCGCCGGGGTCTGCACGATCGCCGTCGAGATCGTGCAGCACGGTGGCCGCACGTTTGGTTCGCCCTGAATCATCTCGGGGCGGTACACGAACAAGATGCCGACCGGAATGTTCTGCTCAAGCAGACCGGCAACCCTGTCACGCCGCAGGATTATGCCCGCTAGCCCGGGTGGTGCTTCGGTAAAGGTGAACGTCGCCTCGAGTTCGTTCGCAGTCTGATGCTCGATCATGCGCGTGGCCAGGGCTGGATCGAGCGCGGGTTGGTATCCCGCGAGACACAGCACGCCCTCGCACTTGTTATGGTCCAGAACCTTGGCAACCAGGCGCGCATCAACGAACTCGTCGAACCACGACGTTCCCAACAGGCTGCCGCGCCACGCATGCAGATTCCACAACCGTCCGGCACGCAACAGGGGCTGGCGCACACGCGGCACATCGTCAATCGGCTGGACCACAATAGCATCGCTCAACTGAGCACGCCGCAAGGCGGCCCGCGCCGCTTCCGTGTCGTCGGGCTTCACGATCAGCGCGCGTCCCGCCAACCCCTCGACCCGCATCAGACGCTGCAGCGTGTGTTCGATGATCGTACGCGATCCAAGCATCGTATTCAGCGCGGACGACCCGCCCAGATAGGCGTGCTGGAAGTCGGCAAAAACGCCGGCGACGATCTTCATGACATGCGCTCCCGCACGCGCCCGATTACCAGCGGCAATAGGTTCTCCATGTACGTGCACCCCTCGGTGAAGGCCTCGACGAACTCGCGGTCGCGCGCCAGCCGCCGCTTGGCGGTCTCGGCAGTCTCGCGTTCGACCGTCCCCATGCGCCGGTCGGCCGCGTAGCGGCGCAGCTCGGCCGCCTGCGATATGCCAACCACGACCCGATATGTACGGTCGTATTGCTGAATCATGGTGCGCAGCTCGTCGACGCGTGCGATGATGCGGTTGAACTCCGCAGGCTTTGAGAGCAACCCACTCAATTGCTCCAGCTTCTCGGTCGTTTCGACGGCTATGGCCTTCATCTTCAGCACTTCGTCGAGGCGTTCCTCCAGCGCGTCAATGACACGCTCCCGGCCTGGGTCACCCGACGAAACGTCGCTGGGCATTGCGAACAGGTCGGGCGGCAACGGCCGCGTGCAATAGCGTTCGCCGGCCGCGTCCAGCGTCATGACCTCCATGCCCGCCAGACGCCGCCCACCTTCGCACGCGTGAACGATGTGCCGATCCGACTGCGAGAAATCGGTCTCGAACTGCTCGGCATAGATGGACATCTGCTCGTCAACATACGCCAACCGCCCGTGAACGTCCTCGACCGCCCGCAGCGAGGCGCCAGAACGTCGCACACGCTCCCACTGCCGCATCTCGACCGTGTTGAAGCGGCCAAGCTCCGGCTGCCAGATGCGTTCGATCGGCATGCCGGGCGAGTAGTAAACACCATCGGAGAACGACAGGTCCTGGCCAACGAACATGATTGGGTCGCAACCCAGATGCTCAGCCAGGTAGAAGCACAGGTGTGCGACGGTCGTCCCGCCCTTCAGGCTATCCCGTCGTGGGGCTCTCTCGTGCAAGAGGTTGGCAACCAGCGGGTGGTGCAGAACGTGCTTGCGCCCGGGATACGCATCGAGCACGTGCCAGGTCGCCTTCGGTTCCGCCACCAGAATGGCGCCACCCACATCCTCGACGCCCTCAAAAAACTGCGCCGAGACCTCGTGAAAGTCGAGGCTCGTCACGAAGTGGGGGGGGATGCCACGTGCCAGAAGGTTCTTGAAGACGGTCTGCACGGCGATGACGACGGCCCGCTCGCGCCAGTACCGCAGCCGCTCAATATTGCGGGCCAGTGACGGGCCGGCGGCCACGATGATCGCGGGATAGCCCCGCGCACGATCCTTCAGCACCTCGATCCCAGGCACGCCGAGGTAGGTCGGCATATTGAACGCCACGTTCTTCGTCGTCACGCGCGCAATCCGCAGCAACGTCACGAGCTGCATGCGGCCATACGCGACATAGTCCGTGACCAACGCCCGAATCGCGTTCTGAAACTCCTTGTGATAGCGCGTGGCCAGCGGCGGCACCAGAAACTGCACACCCAGCAGTAGATCGGTATTCACACGCTCAAGCCGATTGTGAACCAGGGCGCGATCCGCGGCCGTGATGAATATCAGTCTGTGACGCTTTAGCGCCTCAGACACATCAACCGTACACAGCGCCGCCTTGATCAATGTAAGATCATCCTCGGCGACAACGATCAGAGGACTGTCGTAGCGGCGTTCGAGTTCGGCCAAGTGATAGCCCAGGCCAATGCCGCCAAGCACAAAAGCGGGCGTCTCGGATTCCGGCTGGGCCTCGACCAACGTGCGCGCCTCCTCAACCGGACGGTAGCGACTGTGGGCATAGGCCTCGCGTCCATCATCCGTCGTCACGCGCACGGTGAGAAACCCATCCCTGGCCCGCTCCATCGGCGGCAGGGCCCCAAACGGAATGGCCTCAATCCGGACGGCCAACTCCGGATCGTCGCGATATAGCCACGCGAGATTGGCGAGATAGCGCTGTACCAAGTCGTCGTTGGTCACCGGCGTGGCAGCGTTTGCAGACTGTTCGTCACCTGACATACCCGCATTGACGCCGCCCGGCGCCGCGCCGTCAAGCGCCCGTGAGCCCTCTTGCATCGGCCGGAACTTCGCCAACTCACCTAGTTCCCAATCTTCTTGCGGTCGCGGTTGTATTCCATCCATACTGGGCTAAAGTCAATCAGTGCGGCGCGCCGATCTGATAATCGCAACGCTGAGCGTTCTGCTTGGTACGGAAACCACCGGAACGCGAGCAGCGTTTGGCGAGGAGAGGCGTGATGACAACCGGAACCCCCACAGTAAAAAGCCCTGCCCGCACCAACCTGGGTGCCACGATCCCCTTTGACGCCATCGACGACGCGGGGGCATACATCTGCAACTGGACTGGCCATCTGCTGCGTGTGCCCGAGGACGGCATCACACGCGGGCACGCGCCACTCATCAACATCATCGGAACAGAACCGCTGACCGTCACCAAGATCAGCGATAACCCGTTTATAACGATCAGCAAGGCCAAGGCGGCGGCCACCAGCTACCACCTTACACCGAACTTCTGATTTACTACCCTCTAATGCTCCCAACCGCGGCAGGCGGCTCAGTGATTTGCTGGGCCGCCTGCGCTATTATTGGCGCCGACCGCAGCACCACGAGATCGAAAGACCCCGGCGCGGACGGGAAAGCCGGCGCTAAAACGCTTAACATCGTATGGTTCGCATCTGTGCTGCCCCAAGAAACGCTTACTCATGCGGGGTGGCACAGCGCGGGCTCTGCCCGCAGTCCAAGGGTGCAAGGGTGGCACAGGCGTCCCGCCTGTGCCACCCTGGGAAAGCAAGGTTCGCGTATTCTGTGATGCACAACACGGACGTCGTGACGACACAATGGCAGACAGCTCACTCAACATTCAGATTCGCGGCATCGTGCAAGGCGTGGGGTTCCGCCCGTTCGTCTATCGTCTGGCCCATCAACACGGGCTGACCGGCTGGGTACGTAACGGCGAGCAGGGCGTCGAGATCCGCGTCGAAGGACACGGTGACGCGACCGAGGCCTTTCTAGCGGAGCTGCGGTCTTGCACGCCGTCCGCCGCACGCATCGCCGAACTCACCGCCAACCCCGTTGCCGCCGAGCACTTCACCTCATTCGAGATCATCCATAGCCAGGGCGACACGCGGCCGACGGTGCGGATTTCACCAGACCTGCCCGTCTGCAAAGCCTGTCTGCGCGAGCTCCGCGACTCGCGCGACCGCCGCCACGGATACCCGTACATAAACTGCACCGACTGCGGCCCACGCTACAGCATTATTCAGGGGCTGCCGTACGACCGGCCGCTGACCACCATGAAAGGCTGGCCGCTGTGCCCGGCGTGCGCGCGCGAGTACGCCGACCCGCTCGACCGCCGCTTCCACGCCCAGCCGGTCGCCTGCCCCGAATGCGGCCCCGAGTTCCACCTGCACAACGGCGAGCACGTCACGGGCGGCAATGCCGCCGCCATCGCCGCAACTGTCGAACTGCTGCGCTCAGGGAAGATCTGTGCCATCAAGGGGCTCGGCGGCTATCACCTGGCATGCGACGCGCGCTGCGCTGATGCCGTGCGTGCCATGCGCGAACGCAAGTACCGCAAGGAGAAGCCGTTCGCCCTCATGGTCCACGACCTGGACACGGCTCACGCGCTCGTGCACTTCGACGAGGCAGGCGAGCAATTGCTGACCGACGTGGCGCGCCCGATCGTGCTCGCACCCGCGCGCGTCGAATTGCCGCACGTCGCCCCCGACAACCACGAACTCGGCATCATGCTGCCCTACACGCCGCTGCACCATCTGCTCTTCGACGGCGGCGCCCCCGACGCACTTGTGATGACCAGCGCCAATCGCTCGAACGAGCCACTGGCCTATCTCGACGATGACGCCTTCGAACAAATGGGCGGCATCGCCGACGCCTTTCTCGTGGGTGAAAGGCCAATCGCCCGGCGGGTTGATGACTCCGTTGTACGCTGCGGGCCGTTCGGGCCAGTGATTCTGCGCCGCGCGCGCGGCTATGCCCCCAGCGCCGTCGCCCGCATTTCCACTCAACACACCATCCTGGCACTCGGCGCCGATCTCAAGAACACCATCACGCTGGTCGTCGGCGGCCAGGCCTTCGTCAGTCAGCACATCGGCGATCTCCAGCACAGCCAGGCGCTCCGCGCCTTCCGCGAGACCATCGACGACCTGCTGAATATGTACGAGGTCGATCGCGAAAGGCTGGTGGTCGTGCACGACACCCATCCCGAATACGCGTCAACCCGCCACGCACTGAGCCTGCCGGCCACAAAGATCGCCGTACAGCATCACCGCGCGCATACCGCCTCCGTCTTGGCCGAGCATGATGCGTGGGACGAAGTTGCCCTCGGCATTTCGCTCGATGGAACAGGCTATGGCGACGACGGCGCGATCTGGGGCGGCGAGGTCTTCGTCGGAGCGCTGAACGCCGGCTTCGAACGCGTCGCCCATCTCAGACCGGCCAAGTTACCAGGCGGAGACGCCGCCGCCACGTTTCCACCCCAAGCTGCCGCCGGTTTCCTCGGCGACTGCGCCGACTTGCCGGATCTCACGGAGCCGCCATTCGACTTCCCGCCACGCTACACCGAGGCACGCCAACTGGCCGACCGCGACATCCGCACGTTCGTCACAACCTCGACCGGGCGTCTGTTCGACACGGCGGCGGCGCTGCTCGGCTTCACGCGCGCCATGACGTTCGAGGGCCAAGCCGCCATCTGGCTCGAACAACTCGCCCGAACCGGAACAGCCGACGGCGGCTATGTGTTTCCCGATCTCGACTACCGCCCGCTGCTCGAAGCCGTCATCCACGATCGCCTGGCCGGCGTGCCCACAGCCGACATCGCACGCCGCTTTCACGCCGGCGTCGCGGCTGGCGTCATAGATGTCACCCTGAGACTCTGCGAGCAGCACGAGCTGCGAACTGTCGCGCTCTCCGGCGGCGTGTTTCAGAATGCCTTGCTGCTAGAGATGATCCACAGCCGCATGCGCCGGCATAGCCACCTGCGCGTCTGGACTAATCGCGATGTGCCCCCAAACGATGGCGGCATCAGCCTCGGACAAGCCGCCCTCGCCGCGCACCTGATCCAGTAGCATCAGGCCTCAGTCGGCGTGAACAGACACTCATATGTCATCACCGGCGTACCGTGACGCCGACCACGCGTCAGGGATTGGCCCGCGGCAATCAGCAGCGCGTCCGGCGTCATCAGCTGGTGCTCACGCAATGATGCAATGCCGGCGCAGACAGTCACAACCGGCGGCCCGGCCACCAGCGTCCTAAGCCGCTGACCAAACATCGCGGCCAGACGGTGGGCCACGTCAGCCGCCCGTCCCGGCGGCGTCTCCGGAAGCGCCAACGCGAACTGGGTCGTCCCGTAGCGCGCCGCAAGGTCAACGCCTCGTCGCGTGCAGCTCCGCAACAGTCCCCCAACAAAGGCCAGCAGTTCATCGCCCTGCCCGGCGCCATGCCGCACCGCGAATTCGTCGAAGTGATCGAGAGCGATAATCAGCAGCGTCAGTTCGCCACCCGTGGCACTCTGCCGTGCGAGCATCCCCGGCAACTCGCGTTCTAACGCCGCGCCGGTCAGGAGACCGGTCTGAGCGTCGCGCTCGCCGGCCAATCGTTCGGTGTGCTCGGTTCGCCGCGTTTCCTGTTCGGAATGGAGGTCCAGTGCCGTACGCAGTTGCGTCGCCTGGGCGCGCCACTCACGCAGCTCGCGTTGGGCGGCCTCGGCCGAGGCCAGCAGGCCGGCCAGCTCGTCGGGCGTGTCGCCGCCAATCCGAGAAAGCCCTTCGCCAATGTTCACCACGCGTCTTGAGAGCACCGCCATCGGCCGCAGAATCAGAGTTTGAAACAATGCCAGCACAACAAAGAGCCCGATACCAGCCACACCCAACGCCACGGCCACGCCGGCCGCGAACGCGTTGGTCGTGCCGGAACCGACATCGATGATCGCGGACAACATGCCACCGTCGGCCCGCGGAATCGTCAGAAGCGTGAAACGCGCGGAATCACGATGCCCCAGCTTCAGTGGCACGCAGGCCGGCGACTTGGCCGCGAAGTCTATCTGTGCCGTGATCTGGTCACGCGGCAGGGACGTGGCTCTGCGAAACTCCAGCCCGTCCTCCGGTGAGCGAAACACCCCCGCCCAGCGCACCCGCTCATTGGCATCGGCCAACTCGGCGATCCAGGCATCCAGATTCGAGTCCGGCGTCGCCGCCGATTCCATGAACGCCGCCAGCGCAACCGCCAGCAGGGCCTGATCGTTGGCGAAGTGCCGCGCGGACCGCGCGTCGGCCAACGAGCGGTCGATCCACCATACCGGACCCGCCGCGAACAGGGCCGCCAACGCGATCAGAATAGTCCCGCGCACGGCCAAGCTGCGCGGCAACCAGGAATGTTTAGCAGAATGCCTCTGATCCATCGCTGGTGACATCGGCGATGGTCGGGAAAGGCGTGAGTGGGGTTCTCAGCTAAGCGCTGGCGGCGGCCGGGGATTCCGACTCGTCTTCAGCTTCGTCAGCCCGCACCGGCTCTGGTGCCCGCCGCAACGACAGCGTTTCGAGCGGCGGCAGATCGTCAATGTCGGCCAGCCCGAATACGTCCAGGAACTTCCGGGTCGTCCCGTAAAGCATCGGCCGCCCAACCAAATCGGCCCGTCCGACGATCTTGATCAGACCCATCTCGCGCAGGCGATTCAGCGCGTCGCCAACGGCCACGCCGCGCACCGCCTCGACCTCGGCCCGGATGATCGGCTGCTTATAGGCCACTATAGAAAGCGTTTCGAGGGCAGCCTTGCTCAGCCGGGTACGACGCCGATGGTTGTGCAACTTGGCCAGCCATGGCCGATAAGTCGCCTCGGTCAACATCTGATATCCGCCGGCGATCTTCTCGATCCGAAACGCCAAGCCCATGACCGCGTAGCGATCGTTGAGCAAATCGATGTTCTTGCGGATTGTCGCCGCCGTGCCCGCGCCGACCAGTTCGGCCAGCCGGCCGGCGGTCAGCGGTCTGTCCGATGCGAACAACAGCGCTTCGACCACCTGGGCCGGTTCGACGGCGTTGTCGTCGCCGATCGCAAGAGGCTCGACATCTTCGGCGCGGACTGTCTCCGCGGTGGTGGCTTCGTCGCTGCTGATCTCGGGGGACGCGGTCGCGATAGCTGCGGAATCCCTGTCACAGTCCGTTGCTGCAATGCGGTCATCCATGACGCACTCCCTCGCTCATAAACCTGCTGAATCCTAGCACGACTACACAACGCGGTCCAGCGAATTGCCGCTACTATATTTAGTCAGATTCACCCCCACGCGAGCCTTTGCCATGTCACGGCGGGTGTGGCACACTTAGCTTCGCCGCGCGTGGCAATCGTGCCGCGTGCCGGCCAGTGTCCAACATCAACCAGGCGGACGGACGATGCCCATCACCGACCGACTCGACGTCACACATGCCCAACTGCTCGTCATCGACCTGCAACAACGCATGCTTCCGCACATCGCCTACTACGAGAGCGTGATCGAGAACTCCATCAAGATGATCCGCGCTGCTCGCGAGATGGATCTCACCATCACAATCTCCGAGCAATACCCCAAGGGCCTCGGCCCAACCGATCCGCGCGTGCTCGAGGCCGCCGGCGCAGAGCCCGCCATTATCAAGAACACTTTCAGCGTCTGCGCCGACGAGAAGGCGCGCCAACTGCTCTCGTCAAACATGCGCCCGCGGGTGCTGATCGTCGGCGTCGAAACGCACGTCTGCGTCCAGCAGACCGCCCTCGACCTGCTCAGCATGCAGATGCGACCGTTCATCGTCGCCGACGCGATCGGCTCTCGAAAGGCGAGTGATCGGCAGTTCGCGCTCGAACGAATGCGCGATGCCGGCGCCGTCATAACAACGGTCGAGTCGGCCATCTTCGAACTGCTGCACGAGGCCGGCACCGACCTGTTCAAACGCGTGCAGCAAATCGTGAAGTAATGTGGCTGACGACGACGCCGAGGCGGCGCCCCCCGTGGCGGCCGTAGGGCGCCGGAAGGCAAAGCGCGGCAGCGTCAGCAAAACCCCGAGCACAGCGACGATGCCAGACTGGTCCCCCGACAACGACTACGACGAATTCACCCCCGACCCCGAGGGTCCGCAAGACCGCGACCTACCCGCCGACGACGATGACGAGACCATTACGGAACGCTGCCCCCGCTGCGGGCGTGAAGTCGTCGAAGGTACCGACTGGTGCCCACACTGCGAGCAGTGGATTGAACGCTCGCGAACCAACTCGCGCAGCGTCGGCGTGAAAATAGTAGCCGTTGCCCTGCTCGCCCTATTCCTGCTATGGCTCCTGTGGTGACGAGCCGGCTCGGTGCCTGAACCAATCCAGGCGGCAGCGCGCGGCCACACTCCTCACTTGAGTCGAAGCGAACGGGCGTGTTTGTGCCCCGAACGACAGCCAGCGGCCATATTCGCAGGTGGCCAGCCGGCCAACGTGAGCCCGTCCGGTAATAGGCTGGTCAGTGCCGGTAGACATTCGCCGACAGCCATACGCCGTGCTACCTGTCGATGCCACCCACCCGGCCGCAACTGGCCGGGCCCGGATCGGCGGCATCTTTGTCTCCCTCTTCCTCCCGCCCGCTCGCTATCGCTCCGGTTGCGATGGGCGGCTTCTCGCTTCCATCATGCACGCGTGGCCCGTATCATGGGCGACCCAACGCGTTTCTGCCGCCGCGGCCGCTGCCCGGTTGGCCAGAAGGGCCTTTATTGCCGAGCAGACTGCCATGGACGACATATCTCATTTACGTAACATCGGCATCGCCGCCCACATTGACGCGGGCAAGACCACCACGACCGAACGTGTGCTCTACTACAGCGGCAAGACCCACAAGATGGGCGACGTCGATGATGGCACGACTATCACCGATTTCGACACCGAGGAGCAGGAGCGCGGCATCACGATCTACAGTGCCGCCGTCTCGTTCGACTGGCGTGATTGCCGCGTGAACCTGATCGACACGCCGGGGCACGTGGATTTCACGGCGGAGGTTGAGCGTTCGCTGCGTGTGCTGGACGGGGCGATCGTGGTTTTCGATGCCAAGGAGGGGGTTGAGGCGCAGTCGGAGACCGTCTGGCGCCAGGCCACGAAGTACAGGGTGCCGCGGCTGTGTTTCATCAACAAGATGGACAAGACGGGCGCGGATTTTGACCACGCGGTCGCCACACTCAAGGTCCGGCTTGGCGCCAACCCGATTCCCTGCCACATGCCGATCGGCCAGGAGAACCGCTTTCGGGGCTTCGTCGACCTGCTGACGATGAAGGCCCACACGTTTGATCCTGGCGCCGACGGCCGCACGTGGAGCACCGGCGAAATCCCGGCGGAACTGGCCGAAGAAGCTCAGAAGCGTCGCCACTTGCTCGAGGAGAAGGCCGCCGAACTCCACGAAGAGGTGATGGGCAAATACGTCGAGGGTGACCCGCTGACGGAAGCCGACATTCGGGCCGCTCTGCGCAAGGGGACCATTGGCTTGCAGTGCCAGCCGACGTTCTGCGGATCGGCCCTGCGCTACGTCGGTGTGCAAGCGCTGCTCGACGCGGTGTGCGACTACTTGCCGTCCCCGATCGATCTGCCACCGGTCGAGGCCCACGATCCCGACAAGCCGGAGAAGAAGATCTCGCGCAAGTGTGATCCGGGCGAGCCGCTGGCGGCGCTGGTGTTCAAGATCGTGGCGGACGCGCACGGTGATCTGCACTTCGTCCGCGTTTACTCCGGCACGCTCAAGGCCGGCTCACGCGTCATCAACGTGCGCACTGGTAAGAAGGAGAACCTGCCGACACTCTATCGCATGTTCGCCAAGCGCCGCGAACAGGTGAAGGTCGCGCACGCCGGCGACATCGTTGCCGCCGTAGGACTCAAGAGCGTGCTCACGGGCGATACGCTGTGTGAGAATCGCGGCCCGGTGCTGCTCGAACAGATCGAGTTCCCCGAGACCGTTATCAGCATGGCGATCGAGCCCAAGTCGTCGACCGATCGCGACAAGCTCACCGACGCCTTGGCGATGCTGGCGCGCAGCGATCCAACGCTTGAGTATCGCACCGATCCGGAAACCGCCCAGACGCTCATCTCTGGCATGGGCGAGTTGCATCTTGAGGTCATCTGCCACAATCTCGAACGCACTATGCACGTGCCGGTGCGCGTCGGCAAGCCGCGCGTCGCCTATCGCGAGGCCATAACGCGCGTCGCCGACGCCGAGGGCCGCTTCATTCGCCAGGCCGGTGGCCGCGGGCAATTCGCGGTTGTAAAGATGCGCGTGGAGCCGTTCGATCCGCAGCGCGGCCAGGAGAACTTCGAGTTCATCAACGCGTTGCCGGACGGCGTCTTGCGCAATGCCTGGCTGCCGGTTATCCGACAGGCTGCCCAGGACTGCATGCGCAGCGGCCCGTTGGGGTCGTATCCGCTCATCAACGTGCGCGCCACGCTCACGGGCGGCGAGGAGCATTCCACGGACTCGTCGGAAGTCGCTTTCGAGAGCGCTGCCACCATGGCTTTCAACAAGGCCATCGAGGCCGCCACTCCGGTGCTGCTCGAACCGATCATGAAGGTCGAGGTCGTCACGCCCGAGGAGTACTTCGGCGCGATCAACGGCGACCTGATGACGCGGCGGGCGATCATCAGCGCGACCTCCATGCGTGGTCAGAACCACGTCATAGACGCCGAGGTTCCGCTGAGCACGATGTTCGGCTATGCGACGCAGGTGCGGTCACTATCGCAGGGCCGGGCTTCGTACTCGATGGAGCCGCTACGGTACGAAGCGATGCCGCGCGATCTCGCGGAGAAGGTGCTCGGTGCGTTCTGACGCGAGCCGTGTTGAGTGTGCGCGAGTTGGCGGCGACCCCACTCCAGTCCGCGCTTCTGAAGACCCCCTACGTAATGAGGTTGTGTAATGAGCAGTGAACTCGCCCGGGCCGATTGGCGAATCGAGCCGCTGGGGCCGGATGACTGTGGACCGTATGCTGGTTTTCCGCGCCAGGATGACCGTGCGAAGAGCTGCCTCTGGGAGGCCTATCACGCGAGGCGGCCCGAGCGCGTGCCCTTGACGCTCGGCGTGAACGACCGCGTGTTTATGCTCGACGAGACGTACAACACTGCCGGGCTCACGTACGACCAGATCTTCGATGACGCGGAGGCCATGCTGATCGCGCATCTCCGTGCCGACTATCTGCTGCGCATGCGGCACCATCACTTCTGTGACATGCCGACCGACCTGCCCCAGTGCTGGCGCGTCACGGCGTCTTTTCAAAACGTCTATGAAGCGTCCGCGTTTGGTGCTCCGCTCGATTTTCCGCCGGGCAACGTGCCCTGCACGCGACCGATTCTGACCGACGATCGCAAGCGGGCAATCTTTGACGTGGATATTGATCGCCCGCTGGAACTCGGCGTCTACAAGCGCGGCGTCGAGATGACACACGCGATGCGCGAGTTGGCGCGGGGCCGTACGTTTCTCGGACGGCCTATCGAGATTCTGCCATATTGCGAATTCGGCAGCGACGGGCCGCTGACTGTGGCACTCAACCTGCGTGGCCCCGCGATCTTCGCGGACCTCAAGCGCGATCCCGAGTACGCGCGCGAGATGTTTGACCTGATCGTGACCGCCGCCATCAAACGCTGCCGGGCTTTCGAGGAGTACTGGGGATTGGTACGGCCCGAGGCTCTGTGGCTCGCCGATGATGCCCTGGCCTCCATCGGCGTCAAGCAATACGTTGAGCACGTGCTGCCGCACCATCGCAAGCTGTACGACGCACTGGACGCCGACCACACCCGGATGCGCGGCATGCACCTCTGCGGCGACGCGACGCGACACTTCAGGACCATTCGCGACGAACTCGGCGTTACTAGCTTCGACACGGGCTATCCGGTCGATTTCGCCGGCCTGCGGGCTGAACTTGGCCCAGCCAT
>JAFGRR010000672.1 GCA_016935035.1 Phycisphaerae bacterium
GGCGATCGAGAACTTCCCCCGGCGCGGCCCGGTCAACATCCCCGACGAGCGGGTGGACCTGATCGCGGGGTTCAGCCACGAGGCCATCATCTACATGCTCGGCGGCCGCTACCGCGGCTCCTACAGCCCGCTGAACGACAACATCGTCAACGGCCGGATCCGCGGCGTGGCGGGCGTGGTCGGCTGCAACAACGCGAAGGTCCGGCACGATCTCGGGCACGTGGACCTGGTCAAGGAGCTGATCGCGCGCGACATCCTCGTGGTACAGACCGGCTGCGCGGCCATCGCCTGCGCCAAGTCGGGCCTGATGGTGCCGGAGGCGGCCGCGCAGTTTGCGGGGCCGGGCCTGCGCGAGGTCTGCGAGACCGTCGGCATGCCGCCGGTGCTGCACTCCGGCTCGTGCGTGGACAACAGCCGCATCCTGATCGCCCTGGCGCGCATGGTGGAGACCGGCGGCCTGGGCACGGACATCAGCGACCTGCCCGTGGCCGGCGCGGCGCCCGAGTGGATGAGCGAGAAGGCGATCTCGATCGGCCAGTACTTCGTCGCGTCCGGCGTGTACACGGTCTTCGGCGTGGGCCTGCCGATCTTCGGCAGTCCCGTTTTCGCGCGGTACCTGCTCGAGGAAATGGAGCAGGCTTACGGCGGCCGCTGGGCCGTGGAGCCCGACCCGGGCCGGATGGCGGCGCTGATGATCGACCACATCGAGAAGAAACGCGAGAAGCTGGGCATCAGCAAGGCCAAGGAGCGCGTGCTGTTTGATATGGAGATGAGGAGGGAGATGGCCAATGGTTGATGGACGGCAGGCAAAGGAGATGCCGTTCCCTTTGTCGCCACCTTTGTCGAGTCGCGAGCGATCACAAGAGATGAACGCGTTTGCGCACGAGAAGCTTGTCGTGTACCAGAAGTGCCTGGAGTTCGGGCGCTTCGTTGAAGCCCTTCTGCCCCTATGGGAACCCAAACATGCTGTGCGGGATCAGCTCGATCGCGCATCCGAGAGCATGGTCCTGAATCTTGCGGAAGGCGCAAGCTTGTCTTCCTCTGCTGCGCGCACCAAGTCCCTCGACTATGCGCTCGGCTCCACGCTCGAGTGTGCCGCCTGTTTGGATATCTCGAATGCAAAGGAGCTGATCCGCAACGAACAGATGTTCACCGGGAAACGCATGCTTTCAGAAATAGCCAAGATGATGGTCGGGCTCCGGAAAGCCCGCGTCGGCCAGGTGAGAGAAGACGCCGAAGAGTACTTGGCACAGAGCGAGGGCAACGTTTCGTCGGACGTGTTCTTCTCTCACGAGAAGCTGGATGTCTACCAAAACGCACTGCTGTTCGTCCGGTGGTTTCACAAGCTGTCCATCGAGTTCGATTTCCCTGCCAAGGAGTTCCAGCAGATCGACAAGGCGGCGACGAGCCTGGTGCTGAATATTGCCGAAGGCAACGGGAGGTTTTCCGAACAAGATCATGCGCGATTCCTGGGAATGGCCGAGTCCGCTGCTGTGAGGGCGGCGGCCTGGCTCGACTTGTCAACAGGGCGTGGCACGATTGCCGAGGCCGAAGCCGATGGGGGCAAGTCCATTCTGAAGAGAGTACAATCCATGCTTCTTGGGTTGAGGTCGTATTGCGTGACACATGCATGACTTGTGAACGGCGGATTCGACAAAGGGGACGACAAAGCTAGCGACAAAGGGCCCACACTCGGGAGAGCAGGCAGACATGTCCAAACTGATTGCCACCCGCGCCATCCGTGGCGCACACAAACTGGTCGGCCGCGCCGAGGCGGAACTGGAGAAGGCGCTGCGAGAGAAGGGGCCCGACACCAAGGTCGAGTTCCCGAACACCGCCTATTACCTGCCGATCTCCCACGGCATGCTCGGGCTCAGCATCGACCGGCTGGGCGGGCTGAAGGAGCTTCTGGACGAGGCGAAGCAATTGCTGCCGCCGGTCCCCATGGACAGCCTCTGGATGCCGTTCCTCGGCCAGACCCTGGATGCCGGCATGGCCACGCTCTTCGCCGACGAAATCATCGAGGCCATCAAGTACACCCAGGACCCCCTGCCGTACCTGCCCGAGAAGGACCCGAGCGGCGATCACCTCTGGCTGGGCGCGGCGGACGACGTGATCATGCGCGAGCGCGGCATCGAGTTCGTGGACGGGTCCGCGCCGGGATTCGCGGCGATCGTCGGCGCATGCCCGACCAACGAAATCGCCGTCAAGATCGCCCGCGAGCTGCAGGCCAAGAACCTGTACGTGTTTCTCTCGGCGGCCAACAACGGGAAGTCGGTCGCCCAGCAGCTCAGGGAAGAGGGCGTCCAGCTCGGCTGGTCCACGCGGCTGGTGCCGTTCGGCAACGACGTGACCGCCACCATCCACGGGCTCGGCTTCGCCACGCGCGCGGCGCTCTCGTTCGGCGGCGCCAAACCCGGCGACTTCGAGCGCATCCTCCAGTACAACAAGAACCGCGTCTTCGCCTTCGTTCTCGCCTTCGGCGAAGTGGACGACGAGAAGCACGCCCAGGCCGCCGGCGCCATCAACTTCGGGTTCCCGGCCGTCGCGGATACCGACATCGGCCAGATCCTGCCGACCGGCATCTGCACCTACGAGCACGTCGTGTCGCCGGTCGCGCACGACAAGATCGTGGCCAAGGCGATCGAGGTGCGCGGGCTGAAGGTGAAAGTCTCCGAGGTCCCGATCCCCGTGCCGTACGGCCCGGCCTTCCAGGGCGAACGCGTGCGCAAGGAGGAGATGCGCGTCGAGCTGGCCGGCGGCAAGAAGCCCGGCTTCGAGCTGGTGATGACCAAGGGACTCGACGAGGTCGAGGACGGCAGGATCCAGGTCGTCGGCCCGGAGATCGACGACGTGCCCGAGGGCACCCAGCTCCCATTCGCGGTGTGGGTCGAGGTCGCCGGACGCAAGATGCAGGCCGATTTCGAGCCGATCCTGGAGCGGCAGATCCACGACTTTGCCAACCGCGCCCACGGCATCTTCCACATGGGCCAGCGCGA
>JAFGRR010000673.1 GCA_016935035.1 Phycisphaerae bacterium
AGTTGTCGTCGCTGGTATGCAGCGGGCCGCAGTTGGTTGTGCCCCAGCCGTCGTAGCCGCTAGCCTGACTGTTGATGAGTTCGTACCAGGTGCCGGCGTACGGCACGCCGATGTGATAGTTGGCGATGTCGCTGTTGTTGAGGCTGGCGATAACGAGGATGACGTTGCCGTCGTTGGTCCAGCGTCGGAAGCCGATGACATTGGAGCCCTCATTAACATGCCAAACGTCGATGCCGGCGTTGGCGCGCAGGGCGCCGTTGCTCTTGCGAACGGCGATGAGGTCCTTGTAGAACTCGAAGATGCCCGCGTAGCCGGTCTTCATGGCCCAGTTGATGCGGTTTTCGGGATCGTTGTCCCAGTCACCGGCTCCAAAGTCGGTATCTTCGAGCCACTCTGTGCCCTGGAGAATTGCGGGAATGCCCTGCGACACGAGCGTCAGGCCGAAGCCGACCTTGCTGCGTCCCTTGGCGTACACGCTGTCGTGCGGCCACGCGGGATCGATGGTCTTGACCAGGCGCTGGCCGCCGCTCTCGGGCCAGGCTTCGTCGTGCAATTCGATGTAGTTGACGGTCTGGGTCTTCTCCAGGTACTGGCCGCTGCCGTAGAGGACGTCGGCGACGGCGTTCATGCTGGGATCGCCGCTGGCGGCGTCGAAGATCGCGCCGCGAATCGTATCGCGCCACGCCATGTGGTACTGGGCGTCAAATCCGGCACCGCCCAGGCTGGTGGGGCGCGTGATCCATGAGTCGTTGGGCAGTTGCTCTGCGATCATGATCTTGTCGGCCCAGCGGTTGTCGACGACGTCGTTGGCGTTCTGCATTAGCAGCCAGCCATTCGTGCCCTGGTACTCGTTGATGAAGTCGGTGCCGTCGAAGCGGAAGCCATCGACGTGGTACTCTTCGAGCCACTGCATCATGGCCTGGTAGTAATACTCGCGAACTTCGATGCGGTCGAAGTCCATCTGTGGCCCCCACCAGGTTTCGATTGCCGTGGAGTCGTAGTAACACTGCGAGCCGACGAAGTTCCAGGTTATGTCGTCGCCGGGACCGTGGTGGTTCCAGACGAGATCGAGCAGGACGGCGATGCCGGCGCCGTGCAGGGCGTCAACCATCATCTTGACTTCGTGCGGGTGACCATAGGCGGACTCAACCGCCCAGTCCGACGCCGGGTTGTAGCCCGCCGACCAGTCCCATGAAAACTCGGTGATCGGGCAGAGCATGACGGCGGTCACGCCGAGTTCTGATAGGTGGCTGACGCGCTGCATCACGTCCCAGTAACGCGACGGGTTCCACGTCGTGCCGAACGGATCGTTGCGGCCGGCGAAGGTGCCGACGTGCAACTGGTAGATGATCATGTCCTCGAAAGCCGGCGTCTCGAAGCTGTCATTGACCCAGGTGTAGTTGAAGCGGTCGGTGTTGACGCTGTTGTAGTTGTCGCCAGGGTTGACCGCACGGGCGCGCGGATCGGTGCGGTACATGCTGCCGTTCAGGACGTACTTGTAGTTGGCGTACGCGTTGTCCTTGGTGCCGGGCGTGGCCGCGGGAACCTGAACGGCAAAGTAGTCGCCGAGCTTGTGCATCGACACGGCGGTGGCCCAGCCGTCCCAGCCGCCGCGGACGGCGGCAGTCGAGATGCCCGGCGCCCAGACCTTGAACGCCGCTCCGCCATCGGACGTACCGGTCGATCCGAGCGGGGCATGCCCGTAGTTGACGTAGTCAATCTCGAAGCCGGATGCCGGCGCGTTGTCGGACATGCCGCTGGGGCCATAGTAGTCCGTGTCGCTGCCGTCGGTGATTTCGATGTAGTAGTACAGGTAGTTGGCGGCGGTGGCGGGGACTGTGGCACGCCAAACGGCGTACGAGCCGCTGTCGTGATCCCATGACGCATCGACCCAGGTGGTCGAGCCATCATCGACGCGCACCTGGGCCGAGGTAATGTCGAACTTGTACACTTTGAATAGCACGTCGAACGACTCACCATCGATCGGACACAGCGGGCGCCGATCCTGCCAGGCGACGTGCGATACGCCGCTCCACTCGATGTTGTTGTCGTTGCTGGCAGCCAGCACTGCGCCGGGAATCAGACACAGGGTCAGTGCGAATAGGGAAAGTCTCATTCGATAGCTCCAGAACCTAGGCGCGGCGCCCGGCGCCAGTGTTCGCGCGTGGGCCCCCCAGCCCACTCCATCCGTCCTTCCCCACCATCGGGGTCGTCATGGCATTATAGCAGGCGCGGCACCGCAAACGAACCGTAATCCCCCACTGAACGGCTCTTGCCGCGTTTGGAGACGCGTTTGCGACTTGCTATCTTAGATGATAACGAAGCCGGTACCGGGTTTGTCCTCATGAGGAAGGAAGCCAATGTCCCAATACTCGATGCGGGTTGCCCTGGTGGGTCTGGTCAGCGTGGCCTTGGCACATGCGGCCGCGGAGACACGTGATCAGCAGCCGATTCACTTCGGCTTTCTCTGGCATATGCACCAGCCGTGCTATTGGCCGTACGAGTCGCTGATCGACACCGACAACTACGGGCGATTTTCGTTCAGCGTCGTGGATGTGCACAACCAGCGTTTCGGACCTTACTCGACGTGGCCGTATGACGCTGTGAACGCAGGCAGTGGGCTGGCGCATCTTGGGGCGCAGGTCAGCTTCACGGGCTCGCTGATCGAGAATCTCAACAACCTGGAATCCGCCGGCGTCAACGGCGGCATGTGGAACAACTGGAGCTGGGGCTATGACCAGGGTGTCGGACTCACCACCTGGATGGGGAATCCACGCCTCGATCTCGTCGCCTTCGGGTTTCATCACCCGCTGATGCCGTTGCTCGACGAGCGCGACATCCGCATGCAGATTCAGCTTCATAAGCACATCTACGGCCAGACCTGGAATGGCGGGCCGACATACTCAAAGGGCATGTTTCCGGCCGAAACAGCGTTTTCCGCACGCATGATCCCCGCGCTTGTCGCCGAGGGGATCGAGTGGGTGCTGGTCGACAATATCCACTTCGACCGAGCGTGCGTTGGGTATCCGCAGACCAACGATTCCGGCCTGTTCACGCCGAATCCGGCGGATCAGCTCAATCCGAATCCGACGGACAGCGGTGGGGCGTGGGTGCAGCTCAACAACGTCTGGGCGCCGAGCCGGGTGAGCGTGCCGTTTGGGTATCAGCCGCACTATGTGCAGTATGTGAATCCTGACAGCGGCGCGATCAGCACGATGATCGCGGTGCCGGCGGCCCGCTATGAAGGCAACGAGGACGGACGCGGCGGCTATGGCGCTTTTCTATATGACCAGGTGATGGACCAGTACATCGCGTACAACACCGACCCGGCGCACCCGATGCTCGTGATTCTGCATCACGACGGCGACAACTACGGCGGTGGTAGCGACTCGTACTATCACAGCAACTTCCAGAACATGGTGAGTTGGGTCAGCAGCGATCCGGACTACGAGTGCACGACGGTTCAGGACTATCTGGATACGTACCCGCCGGCGGCGGGCGACGTGATTCACGTGGAGAACGGGGCATGGGCTGGGGCCGATAACGGCGATGCGGAGTTCAAGAAATGGCTCGGTGATCCGGACGGTACAGGCTGGAGCCCGGATCGCAATAGTTGGGCGGTGCTGACGGCGGCGAAGAACCGAGTGTTCATGGCGGATGACGTGTCGCCGGTGAGCAGCATGCAGAATGTGCTGACTGGCAGCGGCAGCAACACGGAGCGGGCATGGCATTACCTGCTGTGCGGTGAGGCGAGCGACTACTGGTACTGGGATAACAGCGGTGAGCCGTGGGACAGCAACGTGACGCGGGCGTGCAACCAGGCGGTGGTGTATGCCGACGCGGCGATCAGCGGACAGTCCGATAACACAGCGCCGACGATCTTCCTGCCGCAACGCGAGCCGTACAACCCGGGCGGCGACGAGTGGGGCACGACGCAGCCGTCGGATTTTGAGGTCTGGACTTATGTGTATGACGTCAGCGGGCTGACGAGTGTTGAGCTGAGGTGGCGTGTGGATGCCGACGGGGCCAATCCGCTGAGTTCGGTTCAGAACGAGACCTATGCGGGCGGGAGCGAGGTTGGGGCTTGGAACTCGCAGTCGATGGTGTCGTCGGATATCGCGCCGCCGGGCGGGATTTTGACGCCGACGTATCGCGCGCTCCGCTATGGGGCGACGATCGCTGGCCAGCAGGACGTGCTAATCGACTATTACGTGGAGGCGATGGACGGTCAGGGCAACATGCAGCGCTCGGCGATTCAGCATGTGTGGGTCGGGCAGGGTGGTGGCAGTGGTGGGGCGGTTGTCACGGTTGATCCAGATCCGGTGCAGGCCGGCCAGAATGTCACTATTACCTACGATCCCGCCGGGGGACCGCTGGCCGGGGCGGCGCAGGTGGCGCTGCACCACGGATTCAACGGCTGGAACCCGGTGGTCTCGCCGGACGCGAACATGACGTGGGACGCGGGCGAGGATGTGTGGACGGTCACGGTTGGGGTGCCAGGTAATGCGACGCAGCTCGACTTCGTGTTCAACGACGGCGGCAGCACCTGGGATAATAACAATGGTGCCGACTGGCACTATGCGGTCGAGGGCGGTGGGCCGTCCGACGAGTGGGTAATGGACGGGCAGCTCGATGAGGGCGCGACGCTCGTGGCTTTGAACAATGGTGTTGGGCTCTACGCCGGTGTGATTGACACGACGCTGTACGTGGCGGCGGTCGACGCGGGCGAGGGCAATGACCACTTCATTCTGGTGGCGAATCCGCCGGGCAGTATGACCGCGGCGCCGTGGGCTAAGAGTGGGCAGGTGGCGCAATGGGCGGCGTACATCGGCAACGAGAATGACAACTCGTGGGCTGGGTGGTTTGATGCCGGCGGTGCGACGGCGGTAACGACGGGCGGCGGTAGCGGCTATCTCGAAGGCACGCTCGAACTGGTCGGCGAGTTCGGCGCCATGCCGACCGAGGTCTATCTCGCATTTGCGCCATACGAAACGCCCGATGGCGGCACGCTGATCTTCACGCACCAGATCCCCGCGTCGGTCAATGACGACGGCAATATCGATGCCGACGAGTATGTCGTGTTTCATCTGTCGCAGAGCTACGAGGTTGGCGACATGAACTGCGACGGCGCGGCGGATGTCTTTGATATCGACGCGTTCGTGCTGGCGATAACCAACGAGGTCGGCTACGCGGCGGCGTACCCGGATTGCGACGCAAATCTGGCCGACTGCAATGGCGACAGCATGGTGGATGTGTTCGACATTGATGCGTTTGTGGCGGCGATCACCGGGCAGTAGAGCCGGTCCGGACACAAAGAGCGGATGGTGGGTGCCCTACCCTCTTAAGCGTGGGGGGACTGACTTCTCCGCCGCGTCGGCGAGTCCCGTCAAAAGCGGTGGGGCCTCTGGAGTCCGGGACCTTTGTTGCATAGTGCCCGTCCCTCACGGCGAAAGCCATGGGAACCCGAGCCGGTGTTGGCACCGGATTTCCGTGCGCATTGGGGCGGCCAACATGCTAAGCTGGGGGCTGGATGGTACCGCAAAACAAGCCAGGGATTGCCTGCCTGACATGCACAACAGGAGGATTGTGATGACTTTGCGCCGCTGGGTTCTGTGCCTTACCGCCGCCGTGCTAGCGTCAACAGCGCTGGCGGGGGAAACCGATGAGTCAACTATGTTCCGATATGACGGCTACCGCGCGATCCGCGTCGTGCCGGAGTCATGGGATCAGATCGAGCAGTTGCACGGCATCGGTGCGCGGCTGCTGGGCGACGCCGAAGGTCTGGGACCGGTGGACTATTACCTGCCGCCCGAGGCGATGGCTGATCTGGCGGTGCTGGGCGTGAAGTACGAAGTGTTGCACGAGAACATCCAGGAGGTCATCGACGCGCAACGAGCACGGATCGCGGCAGTCGGCCCGCGCGACCCGAACGACCCGGCCTGGTTCGACAACTATCACACGCTGGCCGAGATCGAGGCCAAGCTCCAGCAGATGGTCAGCGATCGACCGGATCTGTGCACACTGATAGACATTGGTGATTCAATCGAGGGCCGCGACATCTGGTGCCTGCAAATCACCGGCCCGGGCAGCGGCAAGCCCGGCGTGCTCTTCAACGGCACACAGCACGCGCGCGAGTGGATTGCCGGGGCGGTCAACATGTACATCGCCGACCAGCTTGTCTACCAGTACGACAGCGACCCGGCGATTCACTCGCTGGTTGACCGCGTCGTCTTCTATATCATTCCGGTAGTCAATCCGGACGGGTACAGCTACACGTGGACGAATCAACGCTTGTGGCGGAAGAACCGCCGCGACAACTGGAACAGCAGTTGCTACGGCGTCGATCTTAACCGTAACTGGGACGCGGGTTGGAGTGGCCCCGGTGCCAGTGGCGATCCGTGCGACGACACCTACTACGGCACGTCGGCGTTCTCGGAGCCGGAGACGGCGGCGATGCGCGACTTTTTCATCGCCCATCCCGAGATCGTCTCGTGCATCGACTATCACAGTTACTCCGAGTACATCCTATCGCCGTACGGATACACCAACTCACTGCCAGCCGACAACGCCACGTTCATGGAGTTGGACGAGGCCATGCACGACGAAATCGTCGCGGTTCACGGGCATAGCTACGTCTACGGCCCGATTTACAGCACGATCTACCAGGCCAGCGGCGGCAGCGTCGACTGGGCCTACGATAGCCAGGGAGTCTACGCATTCACGATCGAACTGCGTCCACAGGCGGGTGATTGGCTCTATGGGTTCGAACTGCCGCCCGAGCAGATCATCCCCACCAGCGAGGAGAATTTCCCGGCCGCGATGCTTCTGGCCGAATGGTCATCAACGCCTGTGGTCATTTCGTTCCCGAACGGACACCCCACGCGCCTCGTGCCCAACACGGCTGAGACGCTGACCGTCAAGATCACCGAAATCGGCGCGGATATGCAGTCCGGTACGCTCAAGCTGTACTCGCGCGTCGGCAGCACAGGCAGCTTTACCGAGAGTGCCCTGACGTCGCTCGGCGGCAACCTCTATGAGGCCACGCTGCCCGGCACGCCTTGCGGTCGCACATTGCAGTACTACGTTGGGCTCGAAACCACCGGCGGGCAGCCGATTCTCTCGCCGGCGGATGCTCCAGCCAGCTTCTATGAAGTGACCGCGGCCCCCATCGTCGCGCTGCTGAATGAACCGCTCGACAGCGACCCGGGATGGACCGTCCAGACGCAGTGGGCTTTCGGCCAGCCGACCGGCGGCGGCGGTGAATACGGCGGACCGGACCCCACCAGCGGATACACCGGACTCAATGTCTACGGCTACAACCTCGCCGGCGACTATGCTAACAGCCTGACCGAGAAACACCTGACTACCACCGCCATCGACTGCACCGGCGCCACCGGTGTGACGCTTTCGTTCTGGCGCTGGCTCGGCGTCGAGCAGCCCAGCTACGACCACGCATATGTCCGCGTCAGCAACAACGGCTCAACCTGGACCACCGTCTGGACCAATACCGCCGAGGTAACCGACAGTTCGTGGACCTTCCAGGAGTTCGACATCTCGGCCGTCGCCGACAATCAGGCGAACGTCATGATCCGCTGGACGATGGGGACGACCGATAGCGGCTGGCGCTATTGTGGCTGGAATATCGACGATATCCAGGTGTGGGCCGCCGACCCGGACGGGTGCCCAAACCAACTCGGTGATTTGAATTGCGACGGCAGCACCGATGTCTTCGACATCGACGCGTTTGTGCTGGCGATTACCGATGCGGCCAGCTACGCGGCGGCGTATCCGGATTGTGACGTCAACCTGGCGGACTGCGATAACGACGGCGCGCCGGACGTGTTTGATATCGACGCGTTCGTCATGCTGATCACCGGCGGCTAAATGCGTGCTCAAGAGTGTGCGACAACGAGAGCCCCGGGCTTCAGCCCGGACGGTTCGACAATCACAGTGGGCGCTCCATGAT
>JAFGRR010000674.1 GCA_016935035.1 Phycisphaerae bacterium
CTCAGCGTATACGCGCGTGCGCGCTCCCAGCGCAAGGGCTACGCGACCAAAATCTCAGAAATCTCTGCAAACGGGTGAAGTGTTACAAGATTACAAAGTCAGGATCCTGGACACCATTAACGCGGGCGTCGGACGCTGCACTGTCTGTTCGTCGCCGCTCTGGCTTCGACCTTCGTGAGGCAATCGACCTCACTAGTCTTGCCGTGTACAATCCGGGCAGGGAGGTATTGGCATGGCCCCTGAAAGTTCTAATCGGTCTCGTGACATCGCCAAGCTCGTCGAACGTCAGATGCGCAACTGGGAACTGAGTCGCGCGCAACGTCACGAGCCGGACGAGGCGCTCCAGCCCGAGGTGGCCGATTTCATCACGATCTCACGCATCTACGGCTCGGGCGGCTCGCTGATAGCCGAAGCGCTCGGCGAGCGTTTGAACTGGCCGGTGTTCGACCGCGAGATCCTCCAGTCGATGGCTGGCGACGACAGTGTTCGCAAGCGCCTCTACGAGGCGATGGACGAACGCGACACGAGTTGGGTCGAATCCACGCTGCGCTGGGTGCTTCAGGGGCGGCACGAACGCAAGGACTACTACCGTCGTCTGACTGGAACCGTGTTGGCGATCGTGCGGCAGGGTCCGGCGGTGATCGTCGGCCGCGGCGTTGACCTGATTCTGCCGCGTGAGCGCGGACTGCGTGTCCGCATCGTGGCCCCGCTGGAGCACTGTGCCAAAGTGATCGCCGAGCGTCTGGGCACGTCAGCGGCGCTCGCCAAGGCCGAGGTTGAACGCGTGCAGCAGGATCGCGCCGACTACGTACGCGGACACTTCAATGCCAAGCCTGGTGACCCGTTGCGTTTCGACATTATGCTCAACACGCAGCACATGACGATTGATGCCAGTGTTGAGCTGATAGTGACCGCGGCGCGCCTGCGCGGGTTGCGCTTGTGATCGGGTCGCACGGCCGTGTTTGAACTGACCGACGAGCGTCGTGAAGAATTGGTCGGGCGCTGGGCCCGCAAGATCGTCGATCGCGGGATCGCGACGGCGGCCATCTTCCTACTTGAGGCCCACAAGCCGCTCGGCGGCATCAGCGCCCAGGCCACCATCGCCTTTCAGCCGATCATCGGGGCTTTCGCAACTTTCAACGTACACGAGCTGGCCGCGTTCATGCGTGAGCCGGACAACGTCGAGCGGCTGGTGCTGCGGATCGAGGAGTTGGATCGCGAACGCACGGCCGAGCGCAAGGCCGCCGAGAAGCGCCACCGCGAGGTCCGCCGCCGTGCCAAACGCATCCGCCGCCTGCGCCGCGCGAAGAATGGCAGATGAGCGCCGCGCTGGCGACGCGGTGACGTTGGCCGGTGCGTGACTCACCGGCGCCGGCGGCGGTTTGTAGGCAGCCTACTGCCGGTCGGGTAAACTGGTCGCCCATGGCTCGACCGCGCGGCGCCAAACCCGTGAAGCTCTTCGTTGGGATGCTCAGCAGCGATCACGATCTGCTGCGCCGCGCGCGGCATCTGCTGACGCGGGAGTACGGCGAGATCGACCTCGAGAGCGACTTCTGGCGGTTTGACCAGACTGACTATTACGAGCCCGAGATGGGGCCGGATCTGCAACGCTGGTTCATCAGCTTCACGCGGCTCATCCGGCCGGACCATCTGCCACAGATAAAGCGCCTGGCTTGCGAAATGGAAGAACGGATTGCAGGTGAGGCACTGTCCGAGATCCCGCGGCCGGTCAATCTCGACCCCGGCTATCTCGACCTGAACAAGCTGGTGCTGGGCACGACCAAGGATGCCAGCCACCGCATCTATGTCGGCAACGGCATCTTCGCGGAAGTCACGCTGCGCTACACGCAGGGCGGGTGGCAGCTTTTGCCGTGGACCTATCCCGACTTTCGGCAAAGCGACTATCACGTCTTTTTCGAGAAGGTCCGGGCGGCCTTCCGCGAGCAGCGTCGCGAGTTTCTGAACCGCCACGCGCTGGAAGGCGAGGCAAGCGAATGAGCGTTTGGAGCCTGGTCGTCGTTTTGTCGGTCGCGGCGGGGGCTAGCCTGGTGATGAGCCTGCTCGGAACGGCCCTGGCCATCCCGCTGGCACGCCGCGTCCGGTATGTCGATCACCCCGGGGCACATAAATCGCACGTCAAGGTGACACCCTACGGCGGCGGGATCGCGATCTTCGTTGCGGCGTGGTTGCCGCTGACGGTTCTATTCGCGCTAAGCTGGCTGCTGTCGGTCGAGTGGGTGGCCGGCACGTTCGGCGAGGAATTCGGGCATTACTTCGGCGGTTTGCAGGAGAAACGCGGGCAAGCGCTGATCATCCTCATCGGTGGTTTTCTTCTGCACGTCATGGGGATCGTGGACGATGTGCGGCCGCTGGGCGCCAAGCTCAAGCTGACCGTGATGCTCGTCGTGGCACTGTTCGTGACCGGCGTGGGTCATGTGCGGGCGGCGGAATACGCCGGTGAGTTCAATTCGATCGTGCTCTCGACGGCCTGGATCGTCGTGGTCGTCAACGCGTTCAACTTTCTCGACAACATGGATGGTCTGAGCGCGGGTGTGGCGGCGATCTGCCTGGCGATCCTGGCGGCTTGCGGGTTGCTGGCGGGGCAGGTGTTCGTGCCGGGGTTGGCATGTGTGTTTCTGGGGGCGATCGCGGGCTTTTGGGTGTTCAACTTTCCGCCGGCCCGGATCTTCATGGGTGACGCGGGCAGCCTGGTGGTCGGCTACATGATGGCGGTGAGCACGATCCTGACGACGTACTACCAGGCCGAGGGCACGCCGCCGTATGCCCTGGCGATGCCGCTCGTGATCATGGCGATTCCGCTATACGACTTTATCACTGTGATTGCGGTGCGTATCGCCGAAGGCCGGCACCCGATGCAGGGTGATCAGCGGCACTTCTCGCATCGCCTGGTGGAACATGGTCTGTCCCGCCGCTTCGCGGTGCTGACGATCTACCTGGCGACGGCGGCCACGGGCTTGAGCGCGACACTGCTGCCCGGTGCCACGCTGCGCGAGACCATCACGATTCTGGTGTTCGTTCTCATGGTGCTGGCGATCATTGCCATTCTCGAATCGCCGGCCAAGAAACCGTCATGACCGATTCACGCCGCCAGCCGCCGCCACCCGCCGCTTCACACGCGTATAGCCGCGTGGCGGAGTCGGTGCTGTTCGCGGTTCTGCTGGTGCTGCTATGCGTGCGGCCGCTGATATCGGAGGAGTTCGAGCGGGCCGATCTCGGCTTTCTGGCGGCACTCGGCGCGCAGGAGGCCGGCCCGACACCCGCCACTACGACCTGGTTGGACGCGGCACTGCTGGTGTTCTCGATGATCGCTCTGGGCCTGCGTCTGCGGTTGAGACAGATCCGCATCTGGTACGGCGTGGGCACGGTGTTGCTGGCAATCGCGGTCGTGCTGTCATGCGTCGCTGCCGGCGAAAAGCGCATCGCGATCAACGCCGGCGCTGATTTGCTCATCACCGTGTTGGCCGGTGGGGCATTGCTGGGCGTGATGCGCGCTCCCTGGATGTGGCGTCTGCTGCTGGCCGCGCTGCTGGCGACGGCGGCCGCGACATCGGTCAAGTGCATTGTCCAGAAGCACGCCGATCAGCAACTGACCGAAAAGGCCTGGGAGCAGCGCAAGGCCGAGAGCCTCGAATCCGGTGATACCGAGCAAGACCCCACGCTCGTTAACTTCGAACGCCGCGTGAAATCCGGCGAGGTGATGGGCTTTCTCAGTCACTCGAACGTGACGGCGGCACACCTGGGGGCATGGGCGTTGATTGTCGCCGGTCTGACGCTGACCGCGCTGCGAACATCGTTGAAGACGCATGACGCCTCCTCGCGCGGTGTCGCCGGCGTCGGAATGTTGTTGCTCGCTCCTCTGTGCTACGCACTCTATCTGACCGGCAGCACGGGGGCACTGGTTGCCGTTGCCGGTGGGGTAGTGGCTTTGGTGGTGCTGGGGCTGGCGGCACGTTGGGTATCGGGGCGCCCGCGTACGTGGGCGGCACTGCTGCTCGCCGGCTATGTGAGCGTCATTGGTGCCGGGGCGGCGTATGGCATCGCCAAGGGTACGCTGCCGCACACATCGCTGGCGTTTCGTTGGTACTACTGGTCGGCGGCGGGACAAGGTTACGCCGAGGCCGGCGCGGCACGCCTGACCGGCATCGGGCGTGAGAACTTCCGCGACATGTACCAGCGCTATCGTCCGCCGTTGAGCACCGAGGAAGTCCGCAACCCACATGACCTGTGGGTCACCGCACTGGTGGAACTCGGGCCGCTGGGCCTGGCCGCGCTCGCCATTCTCACCGCTGGCCTGGTGACGAATACCCTGCGCGCCGTGCGCGGGCCGGGGGGCGAGCGTGCCCTGCCGGCGCGTTCGTCGCCCGCATATGTGGCAATCGTGGCGGCGGGCGTGCTGCTGACGCAGTTGGTCGCATCGCAGACGATCACCGCCGGCAGCGGTCAGTCGGAGCGCAGCGCGGTGCTGTTGCTGTGGCTGATCGAGTTCGCGGCGGTGTGGGCGATAGTGTTTGTCATGGCGGCCCGAGCGTGTTTCGACGCGCGGCTGGATGGGAGTTGGCTTGGTGCCGGACTCGTGGCGGCGCTGCTGGCCACGCTGGTGCACAACCTGGTCGGATTCTCTCTGCTGACGCCGGCGGGCCTCAGCACGTTTGTGCTTATCGCCGTCTGTGCCGTGGCGCTCCGTCGCAACGTGGCCAATGGCAATGGCGTCACGGGCGCACGTGTCGCTGTCACAGCCGCGGTCACAATAGCCGTCGGCGGTGCGTACGTGGGATTGGTGGCGATCCCAACCACGCGCGCCAACGCATTGTTGGACAGCATGATATCACGCCTGTACGCAGCACAGTCACTGGCTGACGTTGCGTCGGCGGTGCGGCAAGGCATGGGTGCCTGTGCGGTGGACCCGTTCGACGCGTCGGTCCCGCGACGAGTGGCGCGGCAACTGGCCGGCATCGCGACAGCCGACGCCGGCAACGGCGAAGAACGCCGCGACTGGCTTGCTGGCGCTGATACGCTGGATATTGAGCAACGCCGAAGTTGGCTGGCGCGGGCGGAATCGGCGGGGCTGACGTCGCTGGCGCGCAATCCGGCGTCGAGCGGGACGTATCGCGTGCTGGCGAAGATCCATGACGCGCTCGCGACGACGTGGCAGCGCCAGCAGGGCGCCGACGAGATGAGGGGGGAACTGGACTTGGCGGTGGGCCGCTGGCGGCGGGCGGTCGAACTATTCCCGACCGACCCGCGGCTGCGAATTGACGCCGCCGCCACGATGATCCGCGCGTGGCACGCGAGCGGCGAAGCGCTATTGGCGCGCGAGGCAGAGCGGCACCTGCACGACGCACTGGCGATCGACGCCACGCGTCCGGTTGAGAACACCTCGCGTTTGAGCGCGGAGGAACTGGCGTTTGTTAATGAACTGCTGGGAGAGGTTGGGGAGAACGGCGAGTCTTCCGGTGCCGCTCAAGATCACTAGAGCGACCTCGGAGACTACGCGGTGTGCCACGGCTCTGTGAGCCGTGAATTCGCGGGGGAGCGCACGGCCCGCGCACACGCTTTGCGTCCGGTTGCCATATCGGAGCTCGAAACGGAAGCGATGGCCATGTTGAAAAAGGGAAGACGGGACGTACGGAGCGACAAAGACATGCCTGCGCGAGTTCTGAACCCTGACCACTGAACCCTGAATATGCCCATCGCTCCCACTTCGGGCTCTGATTGGGCGGGTCAGGCTTCTACGTCGAGGTTGCCGAGTGATTCTTCGGTGGCCTCGGGTGTTTTTTCTTCCTCGGGGGGCTCGGGCTCGGCGCCGTCGCCGAATGGACGGCCCTGGCTTCCGAGACCTTCGGCGTCGGGGTGGACCTGGGTATCGGTGTCGGTGCTCTCGATGACGTCTTGCAGGCGTTCCGAGAACGCGGAGTTGTCGACCGTCTTGGCCTGGTCGGCGTTCTCCTTGCTCTTGGCGTCTGCCGCACGGCCGGACGCCGAGTTGCTGCCTACCACCGATCCGATCCAGTTGGGAGGAATCGTTGACATGACGCCTCCTATCGAGGCTTGGTTACTCGCGCGCTGCTTCGCGCGATTGCAGTCTGCTCCGCAAACTATCGATGATCGATGAGTGCATCTGACTGACGCGCGACTCGGACAGATCGAGCGTATCGCCGATCTGCTTCATCGTCATCTCTTCATAGTAGTACAATACGATGATCAGCCGCTCTTCGCGAGTCAAACCACCGGTTACGATGTCGCGGATGTCCTTCTTCTGGGCCTCGGCTACGGGGTCGATGCCGCGCTCGTCGGGTAGCACGTCAATCTCGCTGACATCGCGGCTCGATTCGCTGTCCGCGAACTTGCGTGACAGCGAAACCAGGGCCGCGGCCGTGGCGTCACGCAGCAGCTTCTTGAACTGGGCCGGCGTCAACTGAAGCCGGCGCGCAATCTCCTCGTCGCTGGGCATGCGGCCGAGTTCGACCTCCAGCGCCCGCGTGGCGTGGTCGAGCTGGTGGGCGCGGTGGCGCACCAGGCGCGGCACCCAGTCCATGTTGCGCAGCTCGTCGAGGATCGCACCGCGGATGCGTGGCGCGCAGTACGTCTCGAACTTCACGCCGCGCTCGAGTTCGAACGCGTCCAGCGCGTCCATCAGCCCGAAGATCCCGGCGCTCATCAGGTCGTCGACGTCCACTTCGTCGGGGAGCTTGGCGCCGATGCGTTCGGCGTTGTAGCGGACGAGGTAGAGGTAATGCTCCATGAG
>JAFGRR010000675.1 GCA_016935035.1 Phycisphaerae bacterium
AACGCGTCCCATGCCGCCGTGCCGATCGCCTGTCCGCCGGGCAGGCTTACGCCGATATTGGATAGCGTTGCAAGTGCAGACCCACGAACAAACAGGACGATTCCCGGCCCGCACCAGGGTGACGGTCGCGGTGCGCCGTCGCGGCACCGGGATGAAAGGACGGCCGCGGAGCGGCTGCCAGGGCTACTTGAGAGAAAGGGCTTAGGAGATGAAACGTATGACACGGTCCCAACGGAAGCAAGCCGCCGGCGCGGCCCTGCTTACCCTACTGCTATGTGTGATCGCCTGGCCAGCCCAGGCGCGCGATACGATCGACAAGGTCCCAGTAATTGAAGTCCCGGCGCTCGACATGAAAACCGTGCGCGCCGAGGATGCGGCTCGCGAAGTCGAAGGAGCAGCGCCGCGCTTCGCGATTCCAACGGAAACACTGATCACACCCGACGCGGACGGCATCTGGCAGGATCTTGACGAGCAGACGCGAATCTGGCGTTTGCGCATCATGTCCCCCGGGGCCCTCTCGCTGAACCTGGGTTTCACGGGCTATCTGATGCCGCCCGGCGGAAAACTGCTCGTCTACGCCACCGACGACAGCTACCAGATCGGCCCCTTTACAGAAGATGACAATGAGGATCACGGGGAGCTGTGGACACCGGTCGTGCTATCGGACGACATCATTGTCGAGCTCACGGTCCCGCGTGATGTCCTAGACAAGCTCGTGCTGCAGCTGACGTCGATCAACGTCGGTTATCGCTTCTTCGGCGAAGATCTGACTGACAAGTCCGGCTCATGCAACATCGACGTGGTCTGCCCCGAGGGTGACAACTGGCGCGACGAGATTCCAGCGGTCGCCGTAATCTCGACCGGCGGCAGCCTGTTCTGCACCGGTTTCATGGTTAACAACACCGCCGAGGACGAGACGCCGTACTTCATGACCGCGTATCACTGCGGGATCACGTCCAGCAATGCATCGTCGCTGGTCGCGTACTGGAATTTTGAGAGCCCCATATGCGGTAACCAAAGCGGCGGGTCGCTGAACCAGTATCAGACCGGGTCGTATTTCCGCGCCGCCTATTCGTCCTCTGACTTCACCCTCGTCGAACTCGATGACGATCCGAATCCGTCATACAACATCTCCTTCGCCGGCTGGAACCGTTCGTCGGCCAACCCGACGAGCGCCGTGGCAATCCATCAACCGAGCTGTGACGAGAAGTCCATCAGCTTCGAGAACGATGCCTGCACCACCACCAGCTATCTCAACACCAGCACGCCCGGCGATGGCACGCACATCCGCGTCATCGACTGGGACCTGGGCACAACCGAGCCCGGTTCCTCCGGATCGCCGCTCTTCGACCAGAATCACCAGGTCGTCGGCCAGTTGCACGGCGGCTACGCGGCGTGCGGCAATGATTCATCCGACTGGTACGGACGGTTCTCAGTGTCGTGGACGCACGGTCTGAGCGCCTACCTTGACCCCATCGGCTCCGGCGCGACCAGCGTTGACACGCTCGTCCCCGGCGCCAGCGGCCTCACGGTTACGCCGAGCGATGGTCTTGTTTCCGCTGGCGGCAGCGGCGGCCCGTTCTCGCCCAGCAGCAAGATCTACACACTCAAGAACCTTGGTACCACCGGCATCAACTATACAGTCTCCAAGGCCGAAACCTGGGTCACGCTGTCGAGCACGTCCGGCTATCTCGCCGGCGGCGCAACGGCCACCGTCGCCGTCTCCATCAATTCAAACGCCAACAGCCTGGGTGACGGCGCCTACCTCGACACCGTCTACTTCACGAATACCACCGACCATGATGGCGACACCAGCCGCGCGGTCAGCCTTCAGGTCGGCGGTCCGCAGATCGTCTACGACTTCCCGATGGACACCAATCCCGGGTGGACGACCCAGGGTCTCTGGGCCTTTGGAACGCCGACCGGCGGCGGCGGTCAGTACGGTGAGCCCGATCCAACCAGCGGCTACACCGGCAGCTACGTGTACGGTTACAACCTCAGCGGTGACTACGAGAACAGCCTGTCTGAACGCCACCTGACGACGACCGCGCTCGATTGCAGCGAAGTGAGCGGAACAACGCTCGTATTCCGCCGCTGGCTGGGTGTCGAGCAACCGTCATATGACCATGCATACGTCCGCGTGAGTGCCAACGGCAGCACATGGACGACCATCTGGCAAAACACCAGTGGCGTTGAAGACTCCTCATGGCAGTACGTGGAGTACGACATCTCCAGCGTCGCCGACTACCAGTCAACCGTCTATATCCGCTGGACCATGGGCACCACCGACGGCTCGTGGCAATACTGTGGCTGGAACATCGACGACGTTGAGATCTGGGGCCTGGTCGCCTCACAGGAAACCTGCGACGACGGCATCCTGAACCAGGACGAGGAGCGCATCGACTGCGGCGGATCGTGTCCGGCCTGCGAGTGCCTGTCCGATGGCGCATGCGACGATGGTGACCCCTGCAACGGCGTCGAGACGTGTGACGGATACGGCAATTGCGTCAGCGGCTCGATCACCGACTGCAACGGCAACGGCGTGCTCGATTCGTGCGACATCGACGGCGGCTACAGCCAGGACTGCAACGACAACAGCATCCCGGACGAGTGCGACATCAGCGCCGGAACTTCGCAGGACGCCAACTCCAACGGCATTCCCGACGACTGCGAAGGCCGGCTTGGCGACCTCAATTGTGACGGCTCTGTCGACGTTTTTGACATCGACGCCTTCGTGCTTGCCGTGACCGATGCCAGCGGCTATGCCACCGTGTATCCGGACTGCAACATCAACCTCGCTGACTGCAACGAGGATGGCGCTGTGGACGTGTTCGATATCGGCGCGTTCGTTGATCTGGTGACGGGAAGCTAACAGCGCGTTTCAAACAGCGGAACGCTTGATAACCACGGCCGCTCGGCCGAGCTCTGTTTCCAGCGGGGTGCCGCGTTACTACGACCGCGCGGCACCCCGTGTTTTTCGCTCGTGCGCCCGGCGTTTCACCGCCACGCGACGTTTTGAGCTTCTGCGAACCGCTAAACGCCGATACAATATCAGTAGTGGATCGGCCCGGCTGATGCACGCGAGGTTCCGGTCGGCCTGTCAGGCGATCGGACCGCACCACGGAGGTTGTCAATGCGCGGCGCTCGCGTATGTTTCGGCGCATTCGCCTTGTTGTTGCCACTTGTGGCAATGGCCGACGAGCGCAGCGCGATGCGACCGAC
>JAFGRR010000676.1 GCA_016935035.1 Phycisphaerae bacterium
GGTAAGCGTCGGATGCACCGTGTGCCGCAAGTCCGCGTCGTCGACACCCATAATGGAAAGGTCTTCGGGCACCCGCACACCCATCGCGTGAGCCGCCTTCAGTCCGCCAATCGCAAGCAACCAGTCCGCGAAATAGACGGCCGTGGGCCGGTTCTTCATGCTGACCGCCATCTTCAGCACGGTAGCTCCGCCTGCCACGTCCGCCGGGTGCTGAAACAGTAGGTCTTCTTCCACGGGCAAGCCGTGCTTGGCGAGGGCCTCGGTGTAGCCGCGGTAGCGATCGACGTGATCATGATCCGGCACGTTGTGTGTCGCGAAAGCGATGCGTCGATGGCCCAGCGAGATCAGGTACTCGGTGGCTTGCATACTGGCCGCGCGCGAGTCGGAGTCGACGTAGCTGATTCCCTCTTCGCTCTCGAATCGCTCAGAAATCACGACATGGGGAAAGCCGAGCTCGGCCATCGCCGCGCAGACGTCGCGCGACTCGGACATCGTCCGAAGCACGACGCCCATCACGTCCATCCTGCAGATGAGCTGTGCAAACTCCATGGCTGATTGCCGGCGGCGCTGCGGATTGAGAATCACGAGGTTGTAACCATCGGGCCGCAGGCCCCTGGAGAGGCCGTCAAGCACGGCGGCATCAAACGGGTGAGAGAGCGTCTGCTCGCCGATGTAGACAAAACCCACGAGCGAGGTGCTGCGCTGGGGCGCCGCGCGGAAGTATCCTGAGCTGTTGGCTACCGCCAATACTCGCCTCCGTGTGTCGGGACTGATACCACGTTCGTTGTGAAGAGCGCGCGAGACGGTCGCGATCGACACGCCCGCCCGATCCGCGATTTTTCGTACAGAAGCCATGTGTTGCACCTATTGAGCGCGCGTCCAGACAGACGATACAAGCGGCTATCACGTTACGCATTGGTGTAACTGATACGGTATGTGTTACACTAACATAACGAAACGGCCCACGTCAATAGGCAGCATCATAATCTCGGTGCGATTCCTCGTCAATCCCAGAGCCCCTGCATACGGCTTCCTAACTGCACCAGAGGGCGTAATGGCGGCTCGGGGCGGCAGTTACGGCGCGCAGACGTACGCCGCGCCGGTCTCGGCGAAGCATGGCACCGTTTTTGGCAACTTTGTCATTGCATTGACCGCCCAGAATCGGTTATGATTCGGAACTGTTACGGTAGCTGTTACCGTGCATCTCACACGGGTTTGGAGGCGTGACCACCACTCTTGGCTTCTTGTCGACCGGTCATTGCGGTTGCTAGTGGCAAGGCAGCGTCCGGCGGCATTCTCGTTCACCCCTTTCTGGAGGAGGAAACTGACATGTACCGTGCAGGAACGAATGTGCTGGTGATCGTGTGCGTATTGGGGTTAGCAATGCCGGCGCTGGCCCAGTCGATGTACTTCGATTTTGGCGATACACCATATCCAACTGGCGGCAACTACAACAACCTTGACTGGCACCAGAACCCCATAGCCGACTGCGTGGATGACACCGGAGCGGCCACCGGAATCGGGCTGACGGTTCACGACGCGTTCTATACCACCTCCGCCAACAACAATGGCACGCAGTCGCCCACCGGTGACGCCGCCATGTTCGATGCCCAGGCCACGCGCGACAGCCTGTACGGCTGCACTCAGCCTTGGTACGACCAGGTCCAGCCGACGATCGGCGTTACCCTCACAGGACTCGACCCGGCGCTGACCTACGACTTCTCGTTCTTTGCTTCGCGCCTGGGCACCAGCGACAACCGCGAGGCCCAGTACACCGCGATGGGCATGAACAGCGGCACCGATTACCTGAACTCGGTCGGCAACGTCAGCGAGATTGCCTTCGTCGGCGGCATCAGTCCCACGCCGGCCGGCGAAATCATCCTGGAGGCGCAGCCCGGCCCGAACAACAACAACTCCTACGGTTTCTACTACTGGGGCGCGTTGAAGGTAGACATTGTGCCGGAACCGGCATCGTTGATATTCCTCCTGCTCGGCGGTGTGGCTGTCCTGCGTCGTCGCTAGACGCGGACGCGGCGTCCGTGGGCGTGTGCCAGGGCGACGGCCTGCTCGCCCTGCGCGCAGGCCCGCGGAGACCGCTTGTCGCGGAAGCGGTGGAGAGGTGGAAACAGTCATGTTGCGAAACACAATGGCCAATCGGCACGGCGGCCGGGCGCCAGTAGCTCCGGCGATTGCCCTGTTGACGGTGCTCTTCCTCGCCGCACCGGTCGAAGCCGAGGAGATGAACCTGTTGTTTTACGGCAACAGCTTCACGATGGGCTCCTGGAGCACACGCAGTGTGCCTGACCTGGTGAACGACATCGCGGTGGCGGCGGGCCAGCAAGATCCGTACGTGGTCATGGCTGCGGTGGGCGGCTGGAGTCTGGCGGACCATCTGGCCAGCAACACGGGCGTAATATCCACCGGCATTCCGGCTGGGGAAACATGGGATTACGTCGTTTTCCAGGACTACTCGACGCGACCGACGCACATCGGCGACCTGGCCGGCCATCGGGCCGATTTCGTCTCCATGTATCAGGCGGTCGCGGCCCATAGTCCCGCCGCGCAAGTGATCGGGTTCGAGACTTGGGCGCGCGCACCTGGGCACGAGTTCTACGAGGGTAGTCCGGCGGAGTTCCCAGGTGGACCGCCCCAGATGCAACAGGAACTGCGCGACGGTTACGCCTTGTCCACGGCCGACGTCAACACGCTGGCAGGCGTGGGCACGTCGCAAGTGGCCCCGGTGGGCGATGCGTGGGAATACACCGGGTGGAGCAACCTGCACGCGGCGGATCTCTACCACGCGAACAACCGCGGCACCCTGCTGGCGTCGCTGGTCATCTACGGGACGATTTATCAGGACGACGTAAGCGATGTTGACCTGACGAACGTCCTGGCCAGCCTCGGAATGCCAAAGCCCTACGGCGACTATCTCGCCTCGGTGGCGGATGAATTCATCGTCGTACCCGAGCCGTCCACCGTGTTACTCACGCTTGCCGGTTTGTTGGTGACGCGCCGGCGGCGGAAATAAGGCTGCAGCGGCCAAGAGAGTGAGGTCGCAGTTGGTTGGTGAGCGAGCGACCTCGGCCATGTGGCCGCCGCGTTTCAGTTGTGCACTTGTTGGGCGGTGATGTGGCGTTTATCGCCCCGTCGCACCGAGGGTCCTGAGCTACCCGCGTACGCCGGCGGGCCGGATGCCGACGCGCAAGCGATGGCTTCAGCCGGCCCGCCGCGATGGGTAGCCGGTGAATCCGAGGCTCAGACTCGGATTACGCTAGGGGGTCTAGGGGGCAGAGCAGTATTGTGGTTTGATGGGACCGGTTTGTCGGTATGGCGGCCGGTGAACGAGAACGTACCAAATGTGCATAACCTCGAACAACGGCGGTCCGTTGCCAGTGTGCATGGCAAACCCGTTTGCGAGGGCGGAGGTGCCGCGTGAGTAGTAGACGGCGCAACGGTCTGGGCGTAGGTCGAATCGCGGCACGTGGCGCAGCTCGCGCACTGGTGCTGTGTGTGGTGGCTGTTCTGATCGGTCTACCGGCAGCCCAGGCAGATGATCCGCTGACGCTGCTGTTCTACGGCAACAGCTTTACCCTTGGGCAGGGCTCTACGGAAGCCGAGTCGATGGGTGGCGTGCCGGCTGTCGTGCAGGCGCTGGCGCTGGCCGGCGGTCATGCGGTGCCGAACGTTGAGAACGCCGCGGTGAGCGGACAGACGCTGACCTACCATCTGAACAACAACGTGGCCGTCATCAGCAACCCGCAGGATTTCACGCCTGATCCGGGGTTCCAGTGGGACTACGTTATTCTCCAGGGGTATTCGATGCGTCCAACGCACATTGGCGAGTTGAACCAGTTCCGCGTCGACTTGGCCGCGTTGTATGGTGTGGTTCGCAGCCATAGCCCCGGGGCCGGCGCGGTTCTATTCGAGACATGGGCGCGGGCGCCGGGGCACTCGGTTTACATCGGGGTGGATGCGTCGTTCCCAGGCGGCCCAGCGCAGATGCAGGAAGAACTGCGGGCCGGCTACCGTCAGGCGGAGCAGGACGTCGACATCTCGCTGGCGGCTGATCGCGCGATCGTGGCACCGGTGGGCGACGCGTGGGAGGACACCGGCTGGGACAATCTGCATTCGACCGATCTATATCACGCCAATTCGCGCGGGACGTACCTGGCAGCGCTGGTCATCTACGGGACGATATATTCCGAGAGTGTCACCGGCCTGCCGAAGATATTCGCCAGCCTGTCCGGGGCGGAGGCGGCCGAGCTTCAGGCCTACGCCGACGCGGTGATTCCGCGTCCCTGCGATCTGGCCGTGACCGATTGCAACTCGAACTGCGTACCGGATGAGCGTGAAGCCGACTGCAACAGCAACGGAATACCAGACGATTGCGACATTGACGGCGGCGCCAGCGACGACTGCAACGCGAACGCGATTCCGGACGAGTGCGAGCAGATCCTGGCCACGGTGTGGTCGGACGACTTCGATACCGACACGTCGGCGGCCTGGACGATCATCGCCGGCGGCAGCGGTGATCTGGCCACGTTCAATTTCGACTACGGCAGCGTGTCGATCCCCAGCGCGCCGAACTCGCGCGGCGGCACGACGCTGGGTCTACGGCTGGAGGCAAATACGACCACCGGCGCGGCGGCTGCGTCCGGCATTTGCGCGTATCCGACCGGCATGTGGTTTGACGGCGATTTCTCACTCCAATGGGACATGTACATCAGTTGGGACTCGCCGGAGCCGACCGAACACGCGTGCTTCGGCATCAACCATGACGGATCGAAGCTGATCGGATCAGCGGAAATCACCTCGGACTGTGACGGGGTGTATTTCGCGGCCAGCGGTGACGGTGGCGTGGCCGCGGGGAATTACCCGACCGACAGCACGATCAAGGACTACAAC
>JAFGRR010000677.1 GCA_016935035.1 Phycisphaerae bacterium
CGGCATCGTCGACGAAGTCAGCCGCGCGGGGTGGAAAAACGAATGATCCTCGCCAAGGTAAAAGGTGAAGTGGTCGCGACGATCCGCCACCCGGCGTACGAAAATCGGCGGATGCTGCTACTCGACAAGATCGACGCCGAGGGCAGGGAGCTGGGCGGCTACCTGGTCGCGATCGACTGCACGTCCGGCGCCGGTGTGGGACAGACGGTGCTGGTCATCGACGAGGGCAATTCGGCCCGGCAGATCATCAGCGACATCGAGGCGCCGATTCGGTCAGTGATCATCGGCGTGGTGGATGAAATCACCGTCGCGTAGCCGGAAGCACAACTCCCCCCAATAGCCCGGCCGTTCAGCATACCGGAAACCCAACCGCAAAAACCCAGTCCCCAACAGGGGACGCGACAGAATCGGCGGATTCAACTGTACTGTCGACGTACGTGAACCGAGAAACGGACCGGCCGACGAACGAGCCACGCCCGCCAGGAAGCGGTTACGGCGAAAGGCGTTCGCTTACTGACGCAACCGCTCCCTCACGGTCGCGGCTCGGATCTGGCACCCGGTCCGGTAATACTTGTTTTAGCTATAAGTTTGGGCAATACACCCGATTACGCTATTCTGGAGATGCCGCGTGGTGCTTGCACGGCGCGGCGGACGCGGGTGCCAGGGCAAGTACGGCGTCACCATGCGCTGTCAAGGTAGAGGTACATGATGAGCAAGCGACCCAGTTTCAGTTGGGACGGTGTCGCGCGGCGAAGTTCGCGCGCGCCCAGGACCGTCTTGATCCCGCGTGCCGTCGGCACTGTTTTAATGGTGCTCTTGCTCGCGGCATCGACTACGCCACGGGCGGCGCTGGCAGACGAGGAGTTCCGCGGGTTCTGGGCGGATGCTTTCGGCATCGGCTTCAAGAGCCAGAGCGAAATCGACACGATGGTGGCGCGGGCGGTTACCGGAAACTACAACGCCATCGTCGCCGAGGTACTGGCCTATCAGGACACGAGCACGAGCAACAACGGCCACGGGGCCTACTGGAAATCAAGCATTCTGCCATGGGCATCGGTGGTCAGCACCAACTTTGATCCGCTCGAATACCTCTGCCAGGAAGCACACGCCAACGGCATCGAGGTGCACGCCTGGCTGGTGGCCTATCGCGTCAGCACCACCTGGCCGCCGTACGGCAACTCGCTGCTGGCGAGCCACCCGGAATGGCTGATGGTGCCATCGGCTGGCATGGGCGGCGGACCGGCGACGATCGACGACAAGTACACGCTCGACCCGGGCTCGCCCGACGTGCAGGAACACCTCGTCGGGATCGTGCGTGAACTGGTCACCAACTACGACGTCGACGGCATCCACTTCGACTACATCCGCTACACCGATAAGGACGCCGGCTATCCGGCGGACCTGACCTATGAGAAGTCGAGCCTGGCGCGCTACCAGGCGATTACCGGCACTACCAGCACGCCTGGGTACACGAATGGCGATTGGAGCGACTTCCGCCGGCGTACGATCGACGAGTTGATCCGGCGCTGCCGAGCCGAGATACCGTCGATCACTTCTAATCCACGCCAGCCGGTGCAACTGACGGCGGCGCTGTTCGCCAGCGGCGGTGCCCCGGCGGACTTCACCGACTCCGACGCGTACTACCTGCACCAGAACTGGAAGCACTGGATGGACATGGGCTGGCTCGATGCGGCCTGCCCGATGAACTACAAGGACGAGCGCAACAGCACGCATGCAACCTGGTACCGCAGTTGGATCGATGCGTCAGTGGCGTGGCGCGCGGACCGGCACGTGTACTGCGGCCAGGGCAACTACCTAAACGCCAAAGCCGACAGCATCACGCAGATGCTCTACGTATACAACGCCGGCGCGGACGGTTCGATGAACTACGCCTACCGCTCAACAGCCGACGAAAACAACGACGAAGATCCAGAGGCGGACTGGACGTGGTACACCTACGTGGCGTCAAATCTGTTCACGTCGCCGGCGGCGCTGCCGACAATGCCGTGGCGCGACCCGGCGACGGCAACCGAGGGTACGCTCTGGGGACAGGTGACTGACTATCTCACCGGCGAGCCGATCGACAACGCGCTGGTCATCATCGGCGGCACCGACACGGTGTATACCGACGGCAACGGCTACTACGTCGCGACGCTGCTGTCCGCCAGCGCCGCTGGCACGAGCTACTCGGCGACGGCTACCGCCGCGGGATTCCCGAACATGACGCGTTCGGAGGACGTGATTGCCGGCGACGTCGTGCGGCTGGACTTCCCGCTGGGCGAGATCATGGGCGACTGGAACGGTGACGGCGTCGTCGACATCCTGGACATGCCGATGTTCAAGTTCTGCATGTCCGGGCCGCAGCCGCCGACCTCACCGCCGGTATGCCGTACCGTGTTTGACTTTGACGCGGATCTCGACATCGACATGGCGGACTTCGCTCAGATGCAGTTACCGCCGCTGATCGACGTGGATGACATCGTGCTGGAATCGCGCGACGCGAGCGGGACCTTGACACCATCGCCGGCGTATGTCGAGGACGGTGCCTGGGCCAACAGCACTGCCAAGAGCACGGTGCCCGAGTTGGTCGGCAGCGGCGGCCGCTTCATCTCCTACGTCCTGCCCAACACCGGCACCGACAACGCCACCTTCGTGCCCGAAATCGTCACCTCCGGCGTCTACGAGGTATACGTCACCTGGGGTACCGGGGCAAACTGCTACGACGCGCAGTACACTATCAACCACGGCAGCAACCAGACCGTGTTGCTCGTGGATCAGATTCCGACCGGCGTGACCGGAGCCAACGACAACACCTGGGTGTCGCTCGGACAATACTGGTTCCCCGTCGGGCAGGATAACGCAACCTGCTCCATCAACGTGTCGGAGGAAACCGTCAGCGGCAAGCCGCACTCCGGCTGGAACCAGCGTGTCTACGCGGACGGCCTAAAGTTGGTCTTCATCTCGCGCTGGTAACAGAGCCCGAGCAGAAGCAAGGGACATATTCAGTCCGAGCCCGAGCGGAAGCGAGCGGGCATATTGGTTTTCAGGGTTCAGGATTCAGAGACGGAACGACGAAGATGCGGCGATGGCGCCGTTGTTCGCTCGCTATTCGCCATTCGCCATTGCTGTTCTGCCGTCGATAGGAGACGCGCGATGCTCCGATCCGCAGTGCTGACCACGTGGGCTGCGTCGTGCCTGCTGCTGGCGTCGTGCACACCCGCACGCGCACAGATAGTGCTCTTCCAGGACGACTTCGACGCCGGCACCTCGGCCGGCAACTGGTCCGTGCTAAGCCACGCCGGCGACTACACCGCCAACTTCGCGTTCGACTACAGCACGCGCGGCATCCCCTCCGCCCCAAACTCCACCGGCGGCTCCACTGTCGGCTTGCACTTCACCGTCAACAACAACGACCAGACCCCCGCCAAGGACGCCGTAAGCGCCTACCCAGTCGGCCAGAGCTTTAGCGGCGACTATACGCTGAAGTTCGACATGTGGATCAACTACAACGGTGGCGCGGGCGGCGGCACCGGCTCCACCGAATTCGTCAGCGCCGGCATCAACCACTCCGGCTCGCAGGTCTGCTGGCCTGACAACGCCGCCAGCGACGGCTTCTGGTTCGCCTGCGACGGCGAGGGCGGCGTCACCGATGACTACGTCGTCTA
>JAFGRR010000678.1 GCA_016935035.1 Phycisphaerae bacterium
GAACGTGTGCTGATGCTGTACGGCGCGGGTTTGAGCGTTCGCCACGAGAACGGGCGCCACGCCGTCGTGCCCACGGGGGTGGCTGGCCATGTTTGACATCTTCTGGTTGCCAGTGATTCTGGGCGGTGTGCTGGCCGGGGCGTCATCATCCCTGCTCGGCGTGTACATTGTCGGCATGCGCGTGCCGTTTCTGGCGGTGTGCGTTTCGCACGCAGCTCTCGCGGGCGCTGTATTCGGCTCGCTGTTCGGGCTGGACGGACAGTGGATCATGCTGCCCGCACTGCTCGCTGCCAGCGCGACGGCGATCTCACTCGGCCTGCTCGAAGAACGCATTCTGCACGTGGACGCCAATGTGTTGATCGGCGTGCTTTTCTCGCTGTCGATGGGCCTGGCGTTTCTCGGGATCGGGCTGTTTCCGGTCTTCGGCCGCTCTGACAGCGACGTCCGCAACCTGCTGTGGGGCAGTCTGCTGTACTGCCAGTGGCGCGACGTGTACGTCATGATCGGCGTTGGTGTGCTGCTGACGGCGTTCGTGACGCTCTTTCGCAAGGAGATGCGCGCCATCATGTTCTCGCGCCTGCACGCTACCGCCGCCGGCGTGCCGGTCACGCTGGTCTGGACGCTGTTTCTGATTCTGGCCAGCAGTGTGATGACGGTTAATTTCCAGACCGTCGGCGGCCTGATGATTTACAGCCTGATTACCAACCCCGCGTTGGCGGCTTTTCAACTGGTTCGCGGCCACGATCGTGCGCTGGCGGTCGCGACGATCCTCGGCGGTCTGACCGGCCTCGGTGGATTTCTCGTGGCGCGCCAGTGGGATCTGCCGACCGGTGCTACGATCGTGATTCTCTCATCGCTGCTCGTAGCCGTCGCGTTCTTCATCGGCCGCCTGCGCAACCGCGGTGCGGCCGTGCACTAACGCAGCGCTTCGCCCGTTGAACCCATGGCCAGTGCCGCGTGCAGGACGCCGCGCTGTTGGCGAAGTTCATCGACGAGTTGCCGAATGTGGGCCGCCGCCCCGCGCACCATGATCATCTCGGCGCACAGGTCGTGCGAGAGGTGCACGTGCGTGGTGGCGAGCACTTCGTCGTGGAAGCGGTGCTGAATGTCCATCAGACGCTCTGTGAGTTGCCGCGTGTGGTGGTCATAGAGCATCGTGACGGTGCCGATGACCTCGCGCTGCTCGTCGGCCCATTGCTGTTCGACGAGCCGTTCGCGGATCATGTCGCGCACGAACTCGGACCGATTCGTGTAGCGGCTGCCTGTGACGAGACGTTCGAGCCGATCCGCAAGCTGTTTTTCGAGCGATATGCTCAGACGCATTAGATCTGACATGCCGCGTAATATACAGCAAGCCGCCGCGGATCAAAGCGTGTCGAGGTGGGTTGAAGCGCCGCCGCGCATAAGTGACGTGGTTTCGATCGCACGGAGGCGGGCGGGTCCCAGTTGGCGCGACGCGGCGCACAAAACACAAGCACCGCTCAAGAGCAGCGGCACGATCTGGAAAGTGGTGGCCGCCTGAACGAAATGAAACGGTCAATGGCGTGGCACAGTCTTTTCCTTGGCCACGCGGGGCACGCCTCGGATGCTGCGTGCCGCGGGTGAATGGGGCGGCTCGGTTTGTCGGACAGCCGAACGTTACGTGAGCGCGTTCACGCTCCCGGCGTTCTGCTCGCTAGCCCAGTCGAACTCGATGGCACGCTCGAGTGCCGCTCGTTCCCGCCGAAGTGCGTCCATGCGCGCTCGGTAGTCCGTCGCGGTCATCATCTCGCGTTTTGCCATCAAGTCGCTGATTTCGGCGTCGACCTGGGCGGATCGATTCGCCATACTGATCCGGTCGGCATTCGCCATCCCGCACCCCATATCAGAGTCCACGCACCAGCGATTCCGTGGACACGCGGAAAGCACTTTCGCTGGTATCGCGCAACGCAAAGACATGCGGGTCTCGACGTGTCACGTCTCGACTTAATCAAATTATACCGTTCATGCTGCCAAAGTGAAAAGTCCGCCCCGCGCAATTCCTGCCAGCCAGACGCGCGGCACGGTTTCACAATGTCCGCCCGGCCTGGCCGAAACCTCTGCCGCGGAGCTTATCAGGCCAGGATTCCTGACGATTGCTGAACTCGTGGCCGCCAAGTGCTGATGAAAGAGATAGTGCATTGATATTCGGCTATCTCTGATCGGGTGGATGACTATGCGCCCCGTGCTGTTCGTGACCTGCTTCAGTGTCGGCGTCTTCCTGATGCTCTTCAGTTCCGCCTATGAACCGCGCCCGGCGCAGGCCTTCTCCGTTGGCCAGGACACGGCGGAAGAATTCGTTGACACCGACGACCGTGGCCTTCGGACTCGGCCAAAACTGCCGTCCGAGCTGCTGCACGAAACCGCCATTGGTGAGGCAGAAACGGCAGTGTTGACCGACAGCAACCTCGCCGATGAGCCCGTGCGCGAGCCGCGCCCGCGTCACCAGCGGCCGGCGGCCGCCACGGACGACGATCCGAACGACTCCTGGACCGCGATCAAGGAGCCGGCGGGCGATGATGGTGGGTCCAGGGGGGCCTCCGATCCCAACCTAGTCGGTGATTGGGCCGAGGTGGTGGCCGACGCCGGGGCGGACGGACTTGTCTGGGCCGGCGTGCCGCGGATCGATCTGGACGGAGAACTGAGCGTGGGGGAGGAACTGCGGTATGAGTGGCGGCAGCTCAGTGGGCCGCCGCTGATGATCGAGAAGACGGACGCTGCGGTCACCTTCGCCGCTGGGCTCCCATTTGGCGGTGAAAACGGGTGGGCGACCGAGGTCTATGTATTCGAGCTGACGGTCCGTGATGCCGCCGGCCACGAGTCTAGTGACACCGTAACCGTGTACGCCCAGCCGGCTCCGGACCTGGTACTGGTGCCAGGTGGGGCCGGTAAATCTTTTACAGACAAATACTTCGGGAATATGCAGGGTGTGCCGCTGGCCAATTTCGAGGCCCGTGTCAGCGGTCCACAGGGGCGGCTTGCGACCTTCGTTATCGACGCCGACTCACCCCTGAACTTCGACGCGCTCGAATCCGCCGATTTCGAAATGTGGTATTCCGACGAAAACGGCCGCCACCTCTACCAGTTTGACGTGTATCAAGCTGGAGACGAGACGCAGACGTGGCTCGTGTTCTTTGTGGAAACCGAAGAGCAGATTCCGGCGGTCGTTCGGCTGGGCGTCGATTGGTACGGCGACTAAGCCGCGACTGGCGAATCTGGCTGGGATTGAGCGAGCAATGATCAACGCAGTGATATGGTTGGCGGGATTCACACTGGTCGTCGGCAGCTTTGGCTTCTTGCTGAGCAAGCCGCGCCAGAATCGACGGCCCAGAATCAGCATTGAACAGGAATGCGTGCATGAGTAAGGGGTTCACCGGCGCGTGAACCTATCCTCCGACCCATGCTGCCGATAACGCCGCACCGCTGTCGGCAGCGGATCCAACGCGGGCACCGGCTGGTCTCCTTCCGGTGCCCGTCGTCTGCGCGAGCGACGGAGGGATGCAAGAAAGAGCGGTGGCTCGTTGCGATGCCTTCCATCAGGCCACTAGCCATCGGCGGTTGATTCGCGCGAGTGGCGCCTTTGTCTTCGCGTGCCTCCCTCAAACCACCGTTACCAACTCGATCTCGTCGCGGATCGGAATGCGGTGCGCTCCGACCAGGGGGATGGATGGTTTCAGAAGCCGATGCTGCTCCTGGGCGTTCGGTCGCACCGTGCTGATGCTGAAACCGCGCCGCTGGTAGAAGCGCAACGCCTCCAGATTGTCGTTCGTCGTCACGACCAACAGCCGCGGCAGGCCACTTTCACGCGTCAACTCGGCTATTCGGGTCACTAGCGCCGAGCCCACGCCGGAATACTGTAGAAGTGCGTACAACGTGACAATCTCGCAGCAATCCGGGTGGAAGACATATGTCAACAGGCCGCAGCGACGTCCGGCCTGCTCGGCGATCAGCGCGTGCAGCGTCAACACGTCATACGCGACGCCGCGGGCCACCACACGCGTGTCGGCCCAACGTTCCCTGATAACCTCCGCGATCCAATGCTGATCGCTAGTCACCCCCGTGCGGATGCGGATCAGGAATGTGTCGTCTCGCAGTGATGTGTGCGTGTCGGTCATGGCGCGAGGTCCATGCCTGCCAGACAACTGAGCCACACTACTCAAGAGCAGTGGTACGTGAGAACGTTGATATGTCGGCAATCTTACCGCGCTAGCCCGCGACTTCCATCGCCAACACGGTCATGTCGTCGGCGGGGTGCAGCGAGCCTTCGCGGCCGTCAAGGTGTATGTTGAGCTTCTGCATGAACTCGTGTACGTCGAGGCGTGACAGGTCGCGGAACAGGTCGGTGAATTCCGCCGGCTCTGACGAGGACGCTACCGGCTTGCGGAAAACGTCTTCGATGCCGTCCGTGTAGAAGATCACCTTGTCGCCCGGTTCGAGCTTCACGCGGTTCTCGCCGAAGTCCGCCGGCAGGTCCGGCACGCCCAGCAGCCCGCCCGGCACGGGCAATTCACGAATCGTGCCGTCCGCCCGGATGTGGGCCGGGTACGGATGCCCGCCGCGCGCCACTCTGAGGACCAGTGTCTCGGCGTCGATGATGCCGTATAGCGCCGTGACGAATTGGCAGTTTGGCAGCTTCTGCCTGACTAGGCAGTTGTTCAGATTGGCCATGGCCTCGGCGGGACCGACGACCTGATAGCTTCTGCCGGCGATTCGCTTGGCGACCAGGGCCTGACGCAGGAACATCGTCAGCAGGCCGGCCGCGATGCCGTGCCCCATGGCGTCAGTGACGAACAATCCAACGTGCTGCTCGTCGATGCGGATCACGTCGTACATGTCGCCGCTGACCCAGCTCGCGGGGCGGTACATGGAAGCGAACGTGAGCGGCGGAATCTGTGGCAACTTGGCGGGCAGGAAGTCGCGCTGCAAACGCCCGGCCAGACGCAACTCTTGATCGATCTCGCTGAAGTAGCGGTTGAACTGGTTGCCCAGGCGCTTCAGGTTGTCCAGCTCGCGTTCGAGTCGGCGCACCTGCGGCGCGAAGTGGCCCAGGGTTGTCAGCCGAGCCATCACCTCGCTGAGGCTGGCATCGCCCGACACGCAGTCGAGCAGGGGGGCGGTCGGCACACCGGCTCGTTCGGGCAGACCCCACACAAGCGTTGGCACGTGACCGCGGGTCAGTTCCTCGAGCACGTTGAGCACGCCGCCGGCGTCCGCCAGCGCATGGTGCTGGTCGAGGACCACCACGGCGAGATCCGCCAGCCCGGGCTGCAAGGGTCTTTCGGACCCTTCAAGTGTACGCGCGTCGAACGAGAAGCCGCGCTGTTTGAGCTCGTCGCCCACCAGCTTCGATAACCGGGGAGCCTGGTCCAGCAGCAGGACATGCGGAGAAACGGCCATGTGTTCGTCAACCC
>JAFGRR010000679.1 GCA_016935035.1 Phycisphaerae bacterium
ACCCGCGTTGGGCCCGGCCCACACGAGGTGCGCGGGTTGGCCTATTGAGTTGTGGTGTTGGTTGCACGTCCATTACTTCAGCGCCTCGTAATACACGAATCGCTTCGAGCCGCGCATAACCACCAGCGTGAGCGTCAGGATGATGACGAGCAACAGCCACGCCATCGCCGACGCATAACCCATGTGGCTGCGGTCAAACGCGAGGTTGTACAGGTACAGCACGTAGAACCTCGTATCGTCGCCCGGCCCGCCGCCGGTCATGACGAACGCCTGCGTAAACACCTGGAACGATCCGATGATCGCCATGATGCCGTTGAAGAAGATGATCGGGCTGAGCATCGGCAGCGTGATGTTGCGGAAGCGCTGGAAGATGCTGGAACCGTCGATCGAGGCGGCTTCGTAAAGCTCCTTGGGAATCCCCTTCAACCCCGCCAGGTAAATGACCATCGTCCCGCCCATCGCCCAGAAGCTCATGATCGCGAACGCCGGCGGTCCGAACTTCTTCGCATCATCCGTAAACCAGCGTGGCGGCGTCAGATGCGTCGGCAGCACGCCGTCGAGCGGCGCCTGGGCCCAACTCGTGCCCATCTGAGCATTCGCAGCGTCGATGATCCGATTCCAACCCGTGGTGATCGAGTGATCCCACAACCAGTTGATCGATGGGCCGACGAATTCTACCACCGGGTTCAGCACGGCGAACAACGGCGTAAGCAGATAGCCGTTCATCAGCCCCACTTCGCCGTCAAACACCCAGCGCCACAGAATCGCGATGCCCACCCCCGCCAGCACGCTCGGCAAGTACAGCGCGCTGCGGAAAAAGCCGGAGAACTTCAGCTCGTGATTCAGCAAGAGCGCCATTATCAAGGCGATGATCTGCCCGATTGGGACCGCGAACAGCGCGTAATACGCGGTGACCTTCAGGCTCGTCCAGAAGGTCGGGTCGTTGAACAGCAGGTGGCGGAAGTTCGCGAGCCCGACCCACTGCGCTTCTCGCAACGGTGAGACGCCGCTCCACTTGCTGAACGCCAGCACGAACGACATGACGATCGGAAACGCCATGAACACGCAGAACCCAACAAACCACGGACTGACGAAGCCATAGCCCGAGATCTCCTCCTTCAGCGCGATCCGCCCCGGCCGATGCCACCACCAGACCGTCCCCACAATCGCCAGCACCAGCGCCAACGGCACCAGCACAATCGCCGCCACAACGCCCCACCGCAACGCCGGATAGTCCGTCCGCCGAATCGGATTCTCGCGGTCACGCTGCCAATCGGCTTCGAGCTCGTGCAGGATGTCGTCGACGGCCAGGCTCCGGCCAGACTTCAGCAGTTGGTCGAGACGCTTCGAGAGGTTGTCCTTCCACTCGGGATAGCCGGGAATGCGGGCAATCTGGGCGTACTCGGCCTGTTCGAGATAGACGTTATCATGCTGCGGCTTCTGATCGGGCTGTGTGAACGACGGCCCATACGCCACGCTGCGCAGCGTCGGAATCGCGAGGCCCAGCTCGGCGGCACGAGCCTGCCCCTCCGCCCCGCAGAGGAACTTCAGCAGTTTCCACGCCTCGGCCGGATGTTTCGACTTGCTGCCGATCGACCACGCGACCGTCGCGACCAGGTTCGCCGGCTGCGTGCCGCGCGGCATCGGAGCGAAGTCCCAATCGAAGTCCCTGATCGCGCGATACGTCGGCACGACCCAGCGCCCCAGCGGCCCGACCATCCCGACGCGCCCGGTTACGAAAATGTCCTGCCCCTGCGCAACCTGGCTGTCGCCGCTAACCAGCGTGTTCTTCTCGCTGAAGCGCCACGCCCGCAGCGTCGCCAGGCGGTCGCGCACAACTGGGTCGAAGAGACGCGAGTTGAAATCGTCATCGACGACGTCAACGCCATAGGTCCACAGATACGCCCGGATCGGATCATCCCAGGTTGAAAACTCCGCGCCGCCGAGCATGCCCGGCAATGCCCCCAGCTTGCGGGCATACTCCGCGAACTTGTCCCAGGTCCACTCCTCGCGCGGCAGGTCATTGGGATAGGTCAGGCCGGCCTCGTCGAAGCGGCTCTTGTTGTAGTAAAAGCCCCAGGTCGTGAAATCCTTGGGAATGCCATACAGCACCCCGCGCCCCGAAACCTCGCCATCGAAGCGGAAGCAATCCACCGTGTTGGTGAAGAAGTCGTCGAGGTTTAGTGTTTCGCGGCCGGCGTCGCGGTCCTGCTTAATGAAGTCCTCGATGCGAGCAAGTTGCCCCGACTTGGCGAATTTGGCGAAGCGCTCCGAGCCCATGTAGAAAATGTCCGGCGGAACCTCCGCCGCCATCATCGTCTGGAGCTTCGTGTTGTATGAGCCCGAGTCGCCGGGGTTGATGCGTTTTACGCGGATGTTCGGATGGGTGCGTTCGAACTCGGCGATCAGATTGGCGACGATCTGCTCTTCCTTCTGCCCGCCGCCGCCCGACCAGTTCATCAGCACCAGTTCTACCTGATCGCCGCGTTCGGCTGCCAGGCGCCAGGGGCGTGTGACGACCCACGCGAACGACCACACCACCAGCACGACCGCCGACACCGCGATATCGAACTTGATCTCGCTGCGCAGCGTCCGCGTCGCCAGCGCCACGAGCACGCGGGCGGCCACGATGATGAGAATGCCGAGCTTGAAAACGTGCCCGATCCGCCCCAGCGTCTCGGCCGGGACTTGCGCGTCGGTCAGTCCGCCCCAGAACCACAGCGCGGCCAGCAGCGTCACCACCGTCCAGAATGCGGTGCGGAGCACAAGCCCGGCGGTGGTGTGTTCGCGGTCTTCCATGCTGTCCTGTGCGAGATTCGCGTCCCGGTTCAACGCGGTTTTAGACGGCGCATGATATGGCGTGTGGCGGATTCTTGCTACCATGCCCCCGGTGAGAATCGGCTATGCGTCTGTGGCACTTCCGGCGACGATTGCCGCTCGGAAACGGGTGCCATGGGCAGGTCTATGACCTGCCCCATGTACGCGGTGGTTGAGCACGGGCAAACCCGCCTTCGGTGGGCCTGCCCATGGTACCCGCCGGTTGCGTCACACGCTCTTGGCCCCCGGTCTGGTCAAGCAGGATGGTAAAGGATGCACAGAAACATGTTGAAGTGTCATTGTCCAAGCAGTTTGCCGGCGCGCGCGTTGGTGGTACTGACGGCGATCAGTCTGGTGGGCGGCGTACTGGCCGACCCCTGGCCGCCGGCCAAGCCGCTCAAACGAGAGATGAAGCTCGACGCTTCGGCCCTGCCGCGCTCGGTCGATGTCGAGGCTGCCGCCGATGGGCTTTGGCGCTGCACCTTCCGCTTCAAGCCGGGCCCTGAGGCCAAATCGGTCTGCCTGGCCGGCACGTTCAACGGCTGGAACGCGTCCGCAACGACGATGCGCGGTCCGCGCGGCGACGGCTTCTGGCTGGTCAGCGTCGATCTGCGCCCCGGCACGCATGAGTACAAATTCGTCGTCGATGGCAACAATTGGCGCCAGGATCCGCTGAATCCCGAGGCGATCGACGATACGCGTGGCGGCAACAATTCGGTGCTGCGCCTGGGCCAACTCGGCTCGGACGCCGCCGCCGAAGCCCGCATGGGCGACGGCAAGATCAACGTCGATGGCCTCGAACACCGCCGCGAACTGCCGCTGTACTTCCAACCCCTGGCTGCCGACCGTGTGTTGTTCCGATACCGCACGCTCACGCACGACGTCGCCGAGCTCTGGGTCGCCATTCAGAATGGCGAGATGGTGCCGATGCACGTGCTGCGGCAGCGCGATCTGTTCACGTGGTACGAAGCCGAAGTGCTGCTTCCCAAGACCTGCATCAAAGGCAAGGTGACACAGATTAACTACACGTTCGTGCTCAAGGACGGTGACGAGACGGTTTCCGATCCCGACACGTATTCTGCCGCCTTCACCGAGCAGAACGTCATCCGCACGCCCGATTGGGCCAAGAACGCCGTCTGGTATCAACTCATGCCCGACCGCTTCCGCAACGGAGATCCGAAGAACGATCCACCGTACGTCATCCCCTGGACATCCGATTGGTTCACCGCCCAGGATCACGAAAGAGAACGCGAGAAGAACGGCGAGACCTTCTATCACTGGTATGTGTTCGACCGCAACTACGGCGGCGACTTCGCGGGTGTTGAGGAGGAGCTGCCGTACCTCAAGAAGCTGGGCGTCAACGCGCTGTACTTCATGCCCGTCTTCCGCGCGACCAGCAATCACAAGTACAACACGATGAACTACGTCCACGTCGATCCGATGTTCGGCGCCGGCCCCGCTGACGACTACGACGCGATCGTCGCCACCGAGGACCTGACCGACGCCAGCACGTGGCAGTGGACCAAGTCCGACAAACGCTTCCTGGAGTTTATCAAGGTCGCGCATGCCGCCGGTTTCAAGGTCATCGTTGACGGCGTGTTCAACCACGTCGGCCGTGAGCACCCCGCCTTCCAGGACGTCATCAAGAACGGCGAGAAATCAAAGTACGCAGCGTGGTTCGACATCACTTCGTGGGAACCGCTCAAGTACGAGTGCTGGGGCGGGTTCGACTCGGTGCCATCGTTTCGCAAAAGCGCCACCGGCCTGGCCAGCAACGAAGCGAAGGAACACATCTTCGCCATCACCCGCCGCTGGATGGATCCCAACGGCGACGGCGATCCGAGCGACGGCATTGACGGCTGGCGACTGGACGTGCCGAACGAGATTCCCGCGCCGTTCTGGGAGGAATGGCGGCAACTCGTCAAGTCAACCAACCCCGATGGCTACATCACCGGCGAGATCTGGGATCGGGCCGGACAGTGGCTCGACGGCAAGCACTTCGACGCCGTCATGAACTACGAGTTTGCCAAGACGGTCATCTCGTGGGTCGTCGATAAGGAGCGCAAGATCACGGTCAGTGAGTTTGACCGACGGCTGGATGACCTGCGCGGCGCATACCCCGTGGTCGTGACACAGGTGCTCCAGAACCTGGTCGACAGCCACGACACCGATCGCCTCGTGTCGATGGTCGCGAATCCCGACCGCAACTACGACGACCGCAACCGCATCCAGGACAGCAACCCCGACTACTTCAACGACAAGCCCGATGAGACCTGCTACACCAAGGCCCGCCTCATCGCCCTCATCCAGATGACCTACGTCGGCGCGCCGATGATCTGGTACGGCGACGAGGCCGGCATGTGGGGCGCCGACGATCCGACCACGCGCAAGCCCATGCTGTGGGAAGACCTCGAGCCTTACGAAAAACCCGAGATCAACCACGTTATGAAGGACCACCTGGCCTTCTACCAACGTGCCGCCACCCTGCGCAACAACCACCCGGCGTTGCGAACCGGCTCGTTCGAGACACTGCTGACCGACGACCAGGCCGACGTCTGGGCCTTCCGCCGCATGGACCACGACGAGCAACTGATCGCCGTCTTCAACGCCTCCGACCAGCCCCGTGAGGCAACCATCAAGCTCCCCGTCGACGCCCCCAGTGTCTGGAAAGGCGTCTTCGGCCTGGATTGCAGCGTGAAGGCGGCGGACGGCAGCATGAGTCTGAAGGTACCGGCGGTGACCGGCATCGTACTGCATTCACCAACGCCGAAGTAGCGGCGCGAAACCCAGCGTAGCGTCCGCCCCCCGTGGCGGACGTAGAATGACGATAACCGTCGGTCAAGCGCAGCGCCGGCCTTGCGACCGCCCCGCAGGGGCAAACGATCGTAGCCACGGGTGAAGTCCCGGCGTAGCAAGGAAACAACACTTGAAGACCCCCATCTTCCGTTTCAATCAGCGTGCCTGCGGAATCCTATTGCACCCAACCTCGCTCCCCGGCCACCACGGCAGCGGCGATCTCGGCCCAGCGGCCTACGAATTCGTCGACTTCCTCGCCACCGCCG
>JAFGRR010000680.1 GCA_016935035.1 Phycisphaerae bacterium
CTGTCGTTTCGCAACGTCGACGACTGCTTCTGGCCCAGCGCCAAGTGGTTCGTCCCGACCCTGGCGGACCTCGTCCACCGGCTGCGCGGGCTCACCGATGCACCGATCGCTCTGGGCGGCGTCGGATTCTCCGCCTTCGCCGAGCGTGTCGTGGACTATACCAAGGCCGACTTCGGCGTCCACGGCGATGGCGAACAGGCCACCACGGCTCTCTACCGCCAACTGCACAACGGCAAGGCGTTCGAGACGGTGGACGGCCTGCTTTGGCGGCGTGACGGCCAAATCGTGAAGAACCGGCCCGCCTGGCCCGCCGAAGTCTCCCTGTCGACGCGGCGGCGTGCCCTGGACAACGCCACCTACTTCGCCCATGGCGGCCAATGCGGCTTCGAGACCAAGCGAGGCTGCAACCGTCGGTGTCTGTATTGCGCCGATCCGCTCTCGAAAGGCACCTGCGTGCGTCCGCGCCGGCCCGAGGAGGTTGCCGACGAGATCGAATCGCTCCTGGCTCAGGGCATCGACGTGCTGCACACGTGCGACGCCGAGTTCAACCTGCCTCGCGAGCACGCGCTGGCAGTGTGCGAAGAGTTCATCCGCCGCGAGCTCGGAAACCGCGTGCGCTGGTACACGTACCTGGCTGTGACGCCTTTCGATGCGGAACTCGCCAGTGCCATGAAACGCGCGGGATGCATCGGCATCAACTTCACCGGGGATTCGGCCAGCCCGGCCATGCTCGAAACCTACCGTCAGCCCCATCGCGCCGCCGACCTGGAAAAGGCAGTCCGTCTGTGCCGGGAAAACGGCATCAAGGTCATGATCGACCTGATGCTGGGCGGCCCAGGCGAGACGCCGGAGAGCATCGCGACCACGATTGACTTCGTCAAGAAGATCGACCCCGACTGCGCCGGCGCGTCACTGGGCATCCGAATCTATCCAGGCACCGGGATGGTGGACGCCGTCCACAGCGAAGGGCCTCTGGAGAGCAACCCCGCCCTGCGCCGCAAGTACTCGGGACCGTTCGACTTCTTCCAGCCGACGTTCTATATCTCGCGTCACCTGGGCCCCAACCCGGCGAAGCTCGTCAAGGACCTCATGGGAGGCGACCAGCGTTTCTTCGAGCCGATGGAAGAGCAGCCGCATGCAGACGCGACGGACCACAACTACAACGACAACACCGAGCTGGCCGACGCCATCCGCGCCGGCGCCCGCGGCGCCTACTGGGACATCCTCCACCGCCTCCGCAGCGCGTGACCCGGTAAAGAACGCGTCAGGACAGGCTAATTGGCCGTGATCGCGAACGGCTCGTCGCTGGTGTCGTAGACGACTGGGTAGTTGGCATTCGAGACGCGAATCAGCGCATGCTCCGAATCGATCATGGGCGGGATGAACCAGTCGTAGCGTCCTGTGTTGCCCACATTCGGCGGATAGACTCCTTGCCAGGTGGCGCCGTCATCCAGAGAGAATTCGACCAGAACCGAGTCAACCGGTCCCTCGGTTTCCCACTGAATAACGATTCCTGTGCCGGCCGGGTAGGCGCCGGGTCCCGGCGCCGTCAACGTCAAAGATGCCGCCTCAGGAACAACGATGCGTAAATCGGAGAAGTCCTGCACGCCCCAACGATTGGGGGCGCCGAAGGTGCTGAAGTCCGCACCGTCGTCGTAGTCCTTCGAGTCGGAGGTGACAGAGGCGCTGGGCGAAGCCTCGAGCCGGAAGACCTCGGTCCCGCTGACGCCGCTGGCCGGGCTGACCCCTTCGCCGACCGGGCCGAAGATGAGTCCGCCCAGCACGCTGCGAATCCGCAGTTGCCAGTTGTCGCTGTTGACCGGGAAAGACGACGCGGTGATGTACGGGCTATTGACATCGCTGTTGGCCTGGACGTTGATCCACCAGTCACCGGCGGCGGGATTGTAGCTGACGTCGGTCGGCACATCCTCGGCAACCGTAATGATGGTGCCGCTCCGCAGGTCCGACCATATCGGGTCGTTCGTCAGATCGAGAATCTCATCGAGAGCCCCGTCCACGATGATATCAAGGTGCCAGCCCCGGATGTCCAGGTGGTCCTTGATGACGACCAGCTCGAACCAGTCGCCTCCGTTGCCTTTGACGCGACCGAAGTAGCTGTCGAACGCCCTGCCGCCGTCCTGGTCCGCGGCCGCATCGCCTCCGTTGAGGAAGTCATTGCTGTCTACCGCGTTGTACTCATTCAAGATGATATCCGCACCGTGGGCCAAGCCCGCCAGCGCGCACACCAACGCCACGATTGCCACTGTCCTGATCGAACACATGTGCCGCCACCTTTCCTCGCACAAGAACCGTATTAGACCGTTTACTGTATCGTCGCACCACGTGCCATCGAGACGCCTGCAGGTCCCGTCTCATACATGCCGTCGGGACGGACCTGAAGGATACCCGTGTCACGGTAGAACTCCAACGTGGCAATCGCGTAGTCGGTCAGCGTGCTTGTGATCGCATCGTTGGCCGCATAGAGGTCGCCTTGGGCGTCGAGCACGCGCCGGCTGCTGGCCCGTCCATACTCCATGAGGGCAACCGTCTTGTCGAGACGCGTACGAGCCAGCCTGGCCCCTTCGAAAGCTACGATATAGCGCTGCGCGGCCTCCATGAGCTTGCGGTAAGCCTCGCGCACTTCCAGCCGGACGGTGTCAGCCGCCAGGTCGTAGTCACGCCGACGCTGCTCCAACGTGAGCAATGCCTTGCGATAGACCGTCTGTTCGGCCACGCGATCCAGGGGCAGGTCCACCGTCGCCCCGGCCGCCACGCTGTCCGTATTGCTCCGATTCGATCGCACGCTGCCGGTGCCGACCAGATTCAACTCGGCCCGCAGTCCATCGGCCGCGACATGCACCTTCCGTTGGGCGTCGATCACGGCGTCTGCGGCGTTGGCCATGTCCAGACGACGGTACAATCCGGCCTCGACCGCATCGGCCTCGGCAAACACGGGAGCGGGAA
>JAFGRR010000681.1 GCA_016935035.1 Phycisphaerae bacterium
AGCACATCCACAGCGCCTTCGCCAGCCACAACATCCGCAGCCTCTGCCACGCACTGGCCCTGCGACAACTGCTCGACGTACCACAGGAAGCCTTCGAGTGGCAGATGCTCTACGGCATGGGCAACCCCATGAAACGCGCCGCCGTGCAGATGGGGCAACGCTGCCGCGTGTACACGCCCTTCGGCGAGATGATGTCCGGCATGGCCTATTTCATCCGCCGACTGCTGGAAAACACCGCCAACGAATCATTCCTGAGACACACCGGCGACGAGGCTTCCGAGCCGGCGCTGCTGACCAACCCCGAAGCAACCGGGCGCGAGACCACGCCGCCCGAGGAACCTGTTGTTATCAGATATGAATTCGAGGAACCGATCATGGATCCTTTCAAGAACGCACCGAACACCGACTTCGCCCTCCAGGAAAACCGCCAGCGCATGCTGACCGCGCTTGGCCAGGTGCGGGCGGAGATGGGGCACGAGTATCCGCTGCTGATCGCCGGCCAGCCCGTGAAGACTGCCGAGTGGTACGAGTCGCTGAATCCCTCGCGTCCGCGCGAAATCGTCGGCAAGGTGGCCCAGGCCGACCAGGCGGCCGTTGATCGTGCAGTTGCCGCCGCCGTTGATGCGTTCCAGCTTTGGCGTGACGTCCCGGTTACCGAGCGTGCCGCCGTGCTGTTCAAGGCGGCCGAGATTCTGGCCGAGCGGCGCTTCGAGTTCGCGGCGCTGGCCGTGCTCGAATGCGGCAAGCCCTGGCGCGAGGCCGACGCCGACATCTCCGAGGCCATCGACTACTGCAACTACTACGGCAAGGAGATGATCCGCGTTTCCGACCACGTCCGGCGTCGCGACATCGCCGGTGAGATTAACGAGCTGTTCTACGCACCGCGTGGTGTTGTGGCGGTGATGAGCCATTGGAACTTCCCGGCGGCACTGGCGACGAATGCGACCGCTGCCGCCATTGTTGCCGGCAACTCCGTCGTCTTGATGCCCGCGAACCAGGCCGGCGTGATGGCGGCCAAGCTTGTGAAGATCTTCGAGGAGGCCGGCCTGCCCGCTGGTGTCCTCAACTATCTGCCCGGCGCCGACGACACAGTCGGCGAGACGCTCATCAAGCACCGTCGAGTCGCCGTCGTCGCCTTCACCGGCGACCTGGCACGCGGCCGCCGCGTCTACGAACGCGCCGCCGCCCAGCCCGGCTTCAAGAAGGTCATCGCCGAGACCGGCGGCAAGAACGCGATCATCATCGACTCCGACGCCGACCTCGATGCGGCCATCGGCGGCGTTCTCGAATGTGCGTTTGGCTACGCCGGCCAGAAGTGTTCAGCCTGCTCGCGGGCAATCGTGATCGCGCCGATTTACGATCGCTTTCTCGAACGTCTGCTGGAGGCCGCCCGCTCCAAGAGCGCCGGTCCGGCCGACGAGCCCACGACTGCCGTGCCGCCTGTCATCGACCAGGCCGCCTTTGAGCGCATCCGCGAGATGATCGCCGTCGGCAAACAGGAAGCCAATTGTGCCGTCGAGATCGACGCCAGCCAGCAGGTCGAGGCCAGCGGTGGCGGATACTACGTCGGGCCAACGATTTTCACGGACGTTCGGCCGGATGCCAGGATCGCCCGCGAGGAGATCTTCGGCCCGGTTCTGGCGATCATCAAAGTCGCAGACATCGACGAGGCCATCCGCGTCTTCAACGACTGTGACTATGCCCTCACCGGCGGGATCTACTCACGCAGCCCGGCGAACCTCGAACGCGCCCGCCGCGAATGCGCTTGCGGCAACTTCTACATTAATCGGGGCATCACCGGCGCCAAGGTTGATCTCCAGCCATTCGGCGGTCTCAAGTCGTCTGGTGTGGACAGCAAGGTTGGCGGGCCTGATTACCTGCTCCAGTTCTGCGAGCCGCGAACGGTCACGGAGAACACGCTTCGCCGCGGTTTCGCTCCAAGCGAGGAAGTCCAGGAGGCCATCAGCTAGCCGGTGTGTGTTGTCGTCGTCTGTCAGGGGGGCGCACAAGACGTCGGTCACCGCACCTAGCGGTACGCCGGTGGCAGTGGTCGCACGGGTGGCTGTTTAGGACACGGCATGTCGGATTAGCGTTTCGCGGGCCCGTGCGGGCACCTGAGGGGTCGGCGAGGGGCGTCACTACGCCGATAACGGCGTGTTTTGGGGGCTAATCGGGAAACAGATTGACCTGATGAGGTCGCACGGATATGTTGGGAAGTAGAGGAATGTAGCGGTTCATTAGCGAGATACTGCACGCTTTCGCTTGGCCGGCCTCGGCTCGCCCGTCTTCATATCGCAACGGGATCGGACCGATTACTCCGGTGTGTGCCGTGCCCGCGCGACGGGATCAGCTACCATCTTGTGTGTCCTCGTTCGTATCGAGACCAAGGATCGTCAACAGCTCATCGGATTCACCAATGGAGGAACAAGCATGAGAAAGAAGATACTCATCGCTACTGTCGCGCTAATCGCCTGTGTGGGTGTCGCCAGCGCGCAGTACCACAACGACTTCTCGACGCTGGATGGAATCGGCGGCGGGTCGGGCACGCCCTATCTCGACTACGGCGACACCGCTGTTTCCGTGGACGACGATGGTGGGTACGGGAACATCACACAGGACCCTGGTGCCGTCATCAACGTCTTCAACGGGACCATTACGTTCATTGGCCGGCTCGACAGTGGAACTGCTTCCGGCATGGCCGGAGTCTGGCTGCGTCTCCGGGACTCCAGCAACGTAGACGCCGGTTACTTCCTTGAGGTTCCGATCAACGGTGGTTGGACAACCGTCACAGCCGAGATCGAGTCGCCGAACTACGACAATGGCTTCGATCCGACGACGCTGAACTTCGTTAACGTCAATCCCGTGATCTGGGATCACACCTACACGCTGAGCGTCGATGACCTGGACATTACCTACGAAGTGCCGCCGAGCGATCCGCCGACGGCCGACGCCGGCGCCGATCAGAATATCAGCCTGGGTCTCTGTGATCCGCCGATGGCGACGCTCGATGGTAGCGGCAGCTACGATGACTTCGGCGTTACGCGCTACGTCTGGAAGCTCGGTGGCACGGTGTTGTCCGATTCGGCCGACCCGACTGTCACTGTCGAACTCCCGTTGGCCGGCGCAACGGTCTCCCTGACCGTCTACGATGCCGACCTCCAGCAGGACACCGATACCGTTGACATCGCCTTCACCTATCCGGCGCTCGACGCGCCGATCGCCGATGCCGGTCCGGATCGCAGTGAATTGGTTCCGCCGGCCGCAGGTGTGGAACTCGATGCCAGCGGCAGTGTCAGCGATTGCGACCTGACGTATGCGTGGTACAACGTGGTCGATCCGCTCGATCCGGAGCAGAACGAACTGCTCGTTGAGACCACCGACGCGGTAACAACAGTCCTGCTGCCCGAGGGGCTCAACATCCTCGATCTCGTCGTCACAGATGCCCGTGAGCAGACCGACACCGATCGTGTCGAGATCACGGTCACCTACGACATCCCGGTGATTGACGACATCTGGGGGCCCTTCGGCGTCAAACGCGGTGACATCTACGGCACCGGCCAGCACCCCTTCGTCGTGCCGACCGAGAACGTTGCCCTCAGCCTGATGCATCAGCGCACCGGTTTGCCCGATCCCACCGGTGACCGCCAGTTCGTTTTTGACGCGGCCGGCAACTTCTACTTCGTGACGTGGTACGGCTCGGTCAAGAGCCTGAAGTCCGACCTGAGCGATCACTGGGAGACCGCCGACCTGATTGGCACCACCGGCGAGAACGGGATGATCGTTGTCGGTAATCGCTCGGTCTACGTCGTAGGCGCCGCCCAGGGTACCAACATCGGCACCGTCTGGGCCTTGAGCCTTATTGACGGCACGGTCGAGTGGACCACTCCGCTCGGCGAGACGTGGCCCAACAACGACAGCGGGCGCGGCCTGATGACACTCTACAACGATAAGCTGTACGTTACCGGTGTCCCGACGCTGACCGACAACGTCGCTGATCCGATGAACATCTACCAGATCAACGCTACCACCGGCGCGATCGACTGGACCGACCCGGTCATGGTAGGGGCCATCCACTCGATGCCGGGACACTTGCTGTTTGTTCCCGACGTCTACGGCACCGGTCTGCACGGCCTGTTCATCTCGGCCCGCAGCGAAGGCGAAGCCGACGGACTCTCCGACACGAACGCGATCGAGATCGATCCCAGCAGCGGCGCGACGCTGGTTTGGGGCATCGACGCCGGCGCCGCCAACCACAGCCGCATGATCTACAGTGATGCGGCCGGCCGCGACGCGATCTATGCCGTGACGGATTGGGATTGGGCCGGCAAGCAGTTCTGGTCCTTCGATCTCAACACCGGTGGCTGGGACCTCGACGGAGATCCGGGTACGCCGATCACGCCCGCCGGCATCCGCGGCGGTGATTATGCCAATGGCCAGCGCGGCGAGTCGGCCGTGTTGTCCTATGACGGAATGAGCGTCTACTGTGGCAATGACAACGGTCGCGTCTACAAGTACACGGACGACGGGACCGGACAGAACCTGACCGCCGCCGAATACTGGTTTGGCATCGACGAGTACGATGCCCGCGCCGCGGCTCCGCTTTCGGTTCTCATGCTGGACGGCAACGGTGACGAGATCCTGGTGACCAGTCTTGGTGAGTGGCGGTGGTGGAATGTTGATCCGAACGACCCGACCAACGATCGCCGCGACAACAGCACCATCGCGCTGCTGAACATGTCGACCGCGACCATCGGTGGTTCCGAGGCCGAACTCGATGACGGCCCGATCTACATCGACAACGTAGTCGTCACTGTCAACGGTTCGCCGGTCGAGACGGAGACCTTCGAGAGCTACTCGGAAGGCACGTTCCCGCCCGCCGGTGACACGCGCTGGGCGTTCACTGGTACGGCCGGCACCGAGGTGACGGCGCGGATCGTCGATCTGGGCGCTCCGCACGGCAAGGTGCTCGAGCTGAACCCGTACGGCGGCAACAGCTATGACGAGACCGAGGTCACGCTGACGCTGCCCGGCGTCTACAACGATCAGAACTATGACCTCGTCGTGTACAGTTGGGACGAGTACCGCACCGACCTGTCCGACAACCTCACGATCGGCGACGAGTATGCCATGTTCCAGTGGGACGGTGCTGGTGATCCCGCCAGCCAGATAGCCTGGTCGCTCGGCGTTTCGCCCGAGTGGAGCCTGACGGCCAATGTGGCGGTTGGCGCATGGGAAGCCTGCACGATGACCGTGGACTACGGCTACGACCTGTTCGACATGACAGTGGCCGGCACCAATAACGGCGAAACACCGCCGTTCCTCAGCGTGGACGGTCTCGGCATCGAGTTCAAGGACACCGACGAGATGGTGATCAACCTGACCGCCACCCCGCCGACCAGCAGTGGCTATGTCCGCCAGCCGGACGTCCCGCTCGCCGAGTACACTGTCAGCTCGATCATTGACCCCGTCACGTTCGAGCAGGACTGGGGCTATCCAGATGGCCTGTCCGTGGCGCCCAACGGCGACATCTACTTCATGCAGTTCAAGGGCTATGCCCGCCGGTACACCCACCTGCGCATCACGGGCGACTCCGGTGTGGCATACAAGTGCGGTGACGCTGACGGCGACGGCTCGACCGACGTGTTCGACATCGACGCGTTTGTCTACGCCATCACGCACAATGAGGCC
>JAFGRR010000682.1 GCA_016935035.1 Phycisphaerae bacterium
AGATGAAGTGGGCGGGTTGGGAAGAGACGGGCGCCATTGACTTCGCGCATCACCTGCCGGACGGTGAGCGCTTCCGCATCAACGTGCTGCGCGCGGGCGGGCTGATGCACGCGGCGATTCGACGCGTCAGGGCCGAGATTCCCAGCTTCACCGAACTGCACCTGCCGCCCGTGTACCACAAGATCGCCAACGAGGCCCACGAAGGCCTGGTGCTGGTCGTGGGGGTGACCGGTTGCGGCAAGAGCAGCACGATGGCGGCGATGATCGACCACATCAACTCGACGCGCCAGTGCAACATCATCAGCATCGAGGATCCGATCGAGTACGCGTTCTGCTCAAAGCAGGCGATCGTGAGCCAGCGCGAGATCGGCCTCGATCTGCCGTCGTTTGCCGCCGGCCTGCGTTCCGCTGTTCGCGAGGACCCGGACGTTGTCTTCGTCGGCGAGCTGCGCGACAAGGAGACCGTGCTGGCGGCGTTACAGGCCGCCGAAACGGGACACCTGGTCTTCGGCACGTTGCACACGGCGGACACGATGCAATCGCTGACGCGGATGCTCGAGTTTTTCCCGCAGGAGCAGCACGATTTTATCCGTAGCTCGCTTGCCAGCAGCCTTAAGGCCATCATGGCGCAGCGGCTGTTGCCCGCGATGGACGAGGAGATCTCACGCGTGCCCGCGACCGAGGTGTTGCTGTGCGACGCGGCCGTGCGCGACAAAATTCGCGAAGGCGAGGATGAGGATCTGCCCGAGATCGTCGCCGGCAGCCGCGAGGCCGGCATGCGCAACTTCACGCACTCACTCGTCGAACTCGTCGAGCAGGACTTGGTCTACACCGATATCGCCATGGAATACGCACCGAACCGCGAGCAACTAATGGGAGCCCTGCGCGGCATCAAGACCAGCGCCCAGACGCTGGTTCATCGCGTGAAACGCACCGGGCCGGCGTAGCGCGGTTTTGTGATGGGGCCGGTCAATCGGGGCGTGTGTGTTCGGGCCGTGAGCCCATGATGAGTGTGGCGCTCGGCGGTCGAACGCTGGAGTGTGAGAGATCGGGCCGTTTTGCTGTCAGAGGCGTGTGCAAGCGCGCATAGGAATCGGTGGTACGTGTATCGGTAGGACGCCGGGCCGCGTTCAGTCGGAGAGTGACCACGCGGCCACGCTGTGGCGGACTTGGTTCTGTTACATGGGAGACACGGGTATGACGGGCAAGAGAGCGTTGTCGTTTGGTCTGGCGATGTTTGCTGCCGCTCTGGTGTGCACATCGTTGGCCATGGCGGTCGAAGAAACGACTGTCACGTATGATCCGAACTGCGTAACGTCGGACCCCAACTGCACTTCGGATCCGAACGATTACTGGGACCCGAACTGCGAGGACTCTTGGGATCCGAACGACCCCAACTGTTGGTGGAATCCCAACGACCCCAATAGCTGCTCGGATCCGAACTACGTGTACGATCCCAACGAATACTGGGATCCGAATGATCCCAACAGCTTCTACGAAAACCTGCTGTATGGCGGCTTGCTGAGCGGGTATTGCCCGTTCACGAGCACACTGCTGATCACCGTCTGCATCGCCGGCATGTTCTGGAGCGGAGCGCGCGGCAGACGCCTGTAGCAGCGTGTCGTCAGGCCTGACGTCTTCCCGCTGGCATCAGAAGGCGGCCGACGAGACATCGGCCGCTACAGAAAACGTCATGCGCGGGCGCCTGACGCTACAGGTTGCGTGGGGTGTGTTTTCTCTTGCGTTGGTGGATCAGACGTTGCGGCGGGAGTCCAGCAGGATGCAGATAGGGCCCTCGTTGGTTGAGGGGACCTGCATCTTGGCGGCGAAACGACCGGTTTGGACGGGTAGGCCGCTGGCCTCAATGGCTTCGACAAGTTGGTTAATCAGCGGCTCGGCGACTTCGCCGGTGGCGGATGCGTCGAACGACGGCCGGCGGCCTTTGCGGGCGTCAGCCATCACTGTGAAGGCGCTCACCACCAATACGCTGCCGCCGACATCCTGAACCGACAGGTTCATCTTGCCTGCGCTGTCCATGAAGATACGCAGGCTGGCGACCTTGTCGGCGATGTAGCCGACGTCAGCCGCCGTGTCGTCCGCGGCGGCGGCGGCGTAGACCAGTAGCCCATTTTCGATCCGGCCGACGATCTCGTCCGCGACGCGGACCTCCGCCTGGCTTACACGCTGAACCACCGCACGCACGTGGGACTCCTTTGAAGCGATGCTATCTCCTGCCTGGTGCGAGTGCGACGCACGTGTGGCGTGAGTTCGTTCCGGCGACGCCGCGGTTATGGCGTGAGGCCAGTGTGAGACGCATCGCGGCGCAGCTCGTCAATCAGTTCTTGCAGCTTAGCCGGCGGCGCGCCGGCTGTCCTGTTCGCCCAGAGCAACAGCCCCCTGCCGATGCCGCGGTGCGGATCGAGCTCACGCCGGGGCCAGGTTGCGAGCAAGAGCGTCAGGCTGGCGGCTGCAGGTGAGTCGTCGTCGAGCAGGGCCGCTACGGTGTCGGCGGCTCGCTCCTCGTTTCGACGTTCCGCCGTCGCCAGCAATGTTGTTGCTCTGCGCAGGTCCGCCGCTGCCGCACGCGTTAACAGGAAGCGCAGTTCACCGGTCAATCCGTCGCTGCCGGGCAGGGCGGCATAGCCGGTGGCGACGAGCGCAGCGGTCACGAGCAACATTGCCCACGAGCCAAGGACGGGGCCGCGGCCCGGGCCCACATGCTCGGCCGTCTCGTCCAAAGCTGGTGGCGCGGCTTCTTTATACACGGCTCTCGCCGGTCTCGTGCAGGCGGATGGTCTTGTGGCGCAGATCGTGATAGGCCTTGACGTAGCGAACAGTATGCGAGCTGGACCGCATGACCACCGAGTAGGTGATCGCCATCGGCCCCTTGACAGTGACGCCGCGCAGCAGGGCGCTGTCGGTGATGCCAGTGGCAACGAAAACGATGCCGTCGCCACGCGCGAGGTCCTCGGTGGTGTAGATCTTGTCGAGCGTGTCGCCATGGCCGTCTGCGATAAGCTGTTCGCGCTCGGCCTCGTCACGCGGCCACTGTCGCGCGATGATCTCGCCGCCGAGGCACTTGATGGCGGCGGCCGCCAGGACAGCTTCAGGCGAGCCGCCGATGCCCATGTAAACGTCGACGCCGCTGTCAGGCATCGTGGGGGCGATAGCGCCGGCGACGTCGCCATCGCCGATCATACGAATCGCCGCGCCGGTGGCGCGGACCTGGGCGATGAGCTCGGCGTGGCGTGGCCGATCCAGCACGCAGACGACCAGGTCGCGAACGCGCTTGTTCAGTGTCAGCGCGATCACCTCCAGGTTGTGCTCGACCGGTGCGTCCAGGCGGATCGTGCCGGTGCCCTGACGGACCTCGGGGCCGACGGCGATTTTCTGCATGTACACGGCAGGGATGGGGGCGAGCGCGACTTCGTCCGGGGTTGTGGTCTTGGCGCCGGCGATGACAGCCAGCGCGCCGGGCAGTCCCTTTGAAGTCAGCGTGGTTCCGTCGATCGGGTCGAGGGCGATACTGACCGAAGGCGAGCCGTCGGTCCAGCGTCCCAGCTTCTCGCCGACGAATATGCCCGGTGCCTCGTCCTTGATGCCTTCGCCGATAGTGCAGATGCCGCGCATCTCGACCAGATTGAGCATGCCGCGAATGGCATCGGTGGCGGCGGCATCGGCGAGTTCCTTGTCCCCCTTGCCGATCCATCTGAAAGTGTTGAGGGCGGCTGCCTCGGTTGCGCGGATCAAGTCGAGCCCGATCAGCCGTTCCGATTCGACCTGAACGTTGGTGACGACCTGTAGTTCTTCGACGCTCATTCGCGGGCCCCTGTGCGATCTACGGACGTGTCCATGAGCGAGAATCGGCTCACGTGGTTAGTCTAGTCTCCAGTATCGGTCAGTTCCACAGCCGTTCCACCCGTACTCGGTGCCGGTCACAGTTCGGCGGCGGTGAATTCCCCTGGTGCCGGCGGAGTTATGTTCGAAGGTAGAGTTTTAGTGGAAACCGCCTAGGTTGTTTGCGCGTATTGCGGGACACCAGGAATGGGAGGACGATGAGAGACAGGTCATCGTGTGTTCTGACCTAAGCTGGGCCAAAGTCGGGTAGTATCGAGAGACGGGGCGTTGTGAGACGCGGCGCGACGGCCGGTGCGTTGCTTGCTGACTGATGACTCCGCCATCTAAGTGTATTGGTTGAAACAAGTTCTGAACGCAGACTAGATCTTAGAGTGGGCGCTGGCCCATTTCCGCCAAAGTGTGTCTAATTTGTGAAGGTTATGGAATGATATGTTCAGTCTCCCCAGATGGTGGAGAGATTTTTAGGGAGATCTCCGTGGCGGCCTGACGCGGATGGGCCGCGGGTCTTCGGGTGAGGGAGTTGATGTTGGGAGCATGCAATGAGCGAATGGCAGAAAGTCGGCATTGAGCTACCGCCAAACTGGAAAGAGGCTGTCGCGGAGCGGGCGCGTGAGCTCGGCTGCCCCATGCGTTATCTATGGATGGCAGCCATTGACCGCCTGCTGACGCTGCCGCAGGCGGAACTCGAGCAGACGGCGTTGGCTTTTGAGTTGATGGCACGTAAAGATTTCGACAAGCTCGGCAAGACGGCCCCTGGGCGCTGTCAGGACCTGATCATGAAATGGGCGGCGGATTTCGTGGCGGCTCTCGGGCCCCAGCCGGCACGCCGCGGTCATGGCGGTTCGTCGAAGAAGTCGAGCTGACTCAAGCGGTAGCACAGTAGCAGCGCTCGTCAGGTCTGCTGATAGCCAGGCACTCGAATCAAGCGCGATGCAGTGTGGTCTGGCGCGCATCCTTGCTGGCTGATAGCCGTATACTCACATCAAGGCCGCTCGTGTCCGCGCGCCCGGGTTGCGTCAGACCGTCCAGCGGCGCATTTCAGCTACTCTGGCGGTTCATCCCCTGGAACTTGTCGTTGATCCGGAGACATGCCGCCATGAACTCGGGCTCGTAGCCGTTTTCCCGGCACGACTTCACAATTGCATTGCAGTCCTTGGGCAGACATTTGCCGGAGAAGCCGCGCGCCTCGGGCAACACGAAGGTGTGGTCGCGGCTGATGCGCGTGTCGGCCAGCCACATCTCGCGCAGGACGTTGAAGTTGATGCCGTGAGCCTTGGCGATGTCGTAGAACTCGTTCACGAAAGTCACCTTGACCGCGTAGAACGCGTTCTCCATGTACTTGCATATTTCGGCGGTGACCGCGTCGCAGAAGTAGTACTGCATGTAGGCGTTGTAGTAGTTCTTATAGAAGTCGGCGACCGCGCTGGTGTCTTCGAGCGTGCCGCCCAGCACCGCGAACGGACGCGTGCCCATGTCCACGAAGATGTGTGCCGGCGTTTCGCCGAGATACTCGGGCTGGAAGACGATGCGGCGGCCGTACTTTTCGCGCAGCCGATCGGTCGTGCCCGGGGCGACGGTGGAGCGGATGATGATCAGCGGCCCGTCGATCCAGGCGACGGACTCCTCGACAATCGACGTGTCACATGAGCCGTCGTCGTTCATCTTGGTGGGGACGTTGATGAACACGAAATCGCAGGCGTTGATCTGTTCCTTCGTGGTGCTCGCAAACTCCGACACGTAGGGATCGTACATGATGGTCTCGGGGCCGCACAGCCGCATCATGGCTTTCCCAACAACGCCCGCTCCCACGCATCCAACCTTGGGCTTTGGCACCGCTGCATCTCCTTGATTCGTCGCAACCATCCGTTATGGCTTGCCGGGGCGTGCCCGGCGCAGATAAGTGTTCTGGATAACGCCAGCCCGTGCGCTGGTCAAGTCACGGGGCGCTCGTGGTATCCGGGACAAAAGGCTCGGAGGTGACCGCTGGCAGGCCGCATCAGGCGCGCAAGCTTACGACTGTGTGCATGATCTGGCCGAGACGCTCAGCGTCGATCGGGTTTGACCACACGCCCGCGATTTTCAGGTATGAGCCGACGATGAAAACATCCGCGTGCGGCCAGAGCGTTGGCAGATTATCGGGTGTGAGACCGGAGCCGATCCAGACGGGTACCTCGACGGCATTCCGAACCGTCCGCACATCTTCCACGCTGGTCGGCTCGCCCGTGGCGATGCCCGTCACCACCAATCCGTCCGCGCCGAAGAACGCCGTTGTCCGCGCCGCTTCGGCCAGCGACACGTCCGCCGTGATCGCGTGGCTGGAGTGCTTCTTCTTGACATCAGCCACGATGCGGATGTTCTCGGCCCCGATCTGACGCCGATAGCGCAGCAACGGACCGGCCTCGGCCTCGGGCATCAGTCCTTCGTCGGCGACGTGCGCATATGCGAAGTTCTCGGCACGGATGAACTCGGCGCCGCAGGCCTGCGCGACGGCGAGCGCCTCGTGATTGGCGGCGGCCAGAATCTGCACGCCGAGCGGCAGCGGCGCGGCCTGCTTGACCGCGCAGCCCACCGCCGTCATTGCCGCCGTTATTTCCGGGCCGACCTGGCCGCGCAGGTACGGCACGTCGTGCATGTTCTCGATCAGCAAGCCATCGACGCCGACGTCGGCGTACAGGCGTGCCTCCTCCGTCGCGCGTTCTATGATCGTGCTGACAGGTTCGGAGCAGCGGGGCGTCCCCGGCAGTGGACGCACGTGGATCATCGCTATCAGCGCTTTGGCGTGCTTGAACATGCAGCGCAGGATAGGCCATTGAGCGATGGGGTGGAAGAGGGTGCTTTGGAGGCGTCGGACCGGACCGCGCGCACACAGGCGCGAGTCCTATTGCGGGTGGAGGATCACATGATTCCGCGACACAGCCATGCGAATTGACCCGGCTTTCCAGCGCACAGTAGAATGAGGCGGGGGCTCGCGTGGCCATGCAGAGGACACCTGCAAGTGCTGAACCGATGGATCGGCATCCTGGCAACGATCGGCATGCTCTGTGCCAACGGGGCCCTGATCTGGCGGCACGTGCTGCCGCAGTGGTTGGCCGGTGACCCGCCGCAGTCCGAGGTGATGCTCCTCAAGACCGGCGAGCGCCACGCTACCCAGACGGGCATCTTCACCGATGACGGCTACCTGGTCGGGCGAAGCTGGACGGTCGCCGACAGGTATTCCGACACGGTCAACATTCGCTCGGTCACGCAACTGTCCGACCTGCGTGTGCCCGGTCTCAGCGGCACGTCCGTGCGTTGGCGGGTCCAATTGACGTACCAGGGCGACCATCCGCTCGACCTTGAGATCATCATCGAGGAACTCGGCTTCCCGGCCTTTCTCAAGGGCGCCTATTACTCGGGCGAGTTCCCGTGTGAGTGGCGCTTCGGTGATCAGCGCGGCAGTTTCCTGATCGATGCCGACGCGCTGGCCACGCTCGGCGACGTGATTCGCCCGTTCAATCGTCTGCCGGGGCTTTACGAGGGCATGACGTGGCGTGTGAACTTGTTCAATCCGTTGCGCGAGTTGCTGCCGACCGCCGGCCTGGCCGCCATGCCGGTGGAGAGCATGCTGGTCGAAGTTGTCGGCATGGAGAGCATCCCGCATCCGCACACCGGCGAGCCGGTTGACACGTATGTTGTCGAGGCACCGCAGACGCGCGCGTGGGTCACTGTCGATGGAATCGTGCTCAAACAGACTGTGGCATTGCCGCTGATCGGCGGGCTGGAGCTCGTGGATGAACCCTTCGACGACGAGGCCTTCTACGCGGCCGTCGCCGGACCCTGGCGCAGCACAGAGAAGGAGTGAACATGGCCGAGGTCGGCGATACGTCGCTGCAGGCACCGTACGACGCGAGTGAAATCGTGGTCGAGCTTGATGGTGTCTCAAAACGCTTCGGCGCCAAGCTGGCCGTGGCGGACCTGTCGTTGACGCTGCGCGCCGGCGAGGTTTTCGCTTTTCTGGGGCCGAACGGGGCCGGCAAAACCACGACGCTGAAGATGACGAGCGGCCTACTGCGGACCGACACCGGATCCGTGACCGTCTGCCAACACTCCATGCTGCGCGAAGCCCGACTGGCCAAGCAGCACATCGCCTATGTGCCCGACCAGCCCTTCCTCTACGACAAGCTCACGGGCCGTGAATTCATCGGCTTCGTGCGCGAGATGTACGGAGTGCCAGTGGGCGAGGGTGGTGAGCGTCTCGCATACCTCGCCAAGCGCCTGGACATGAACGGCTTCCTGGACCGGCTGGCCGAGACCTATAGCCACGGCATGAAGCAGAAGGTGGCGCTGGCGGCGGCGCTGATCCACAGGCCACGCCTGCTGATTGTGGATGAGCCGATGGTTGGGCTCGACCCGCGGACAATTCGCGTCATCAAGACGATTTTCCGCGAGATTGCGAGCGAGGGCGGCACGGTGTTCATGAGCACTCATACGCTCGACATCGCCGAGCAGGTCGCCGACCGCATCGCGATCATAAATCTCGGGCGTCTGATAGCGCTCGGAACACTCGCCGAGCTGCATGCGTCTGCCGCCCCGGGCAGCCGATTGGAGGACATTTTCCTGAAGCTGACGGACGGTGATGGTGAGGTGACCGCGGCCGAGCCCGTGGAGCAGCCCCCGGCCGCGGGTTGAACGGGACAAGGAAGCCTGCGTGTACGCTGATTCCGAGCGACAACCCAAGCACGCGCTCGCGGACGCATGGCTGCTGATGCGTTGCCGCGCCCGGCAACTCGGCAACGCCGTCGATCAGCAGTTGCGCGAGACGCCCTTTCAGACGCTGGCGGTGCTCGCGCTGCTTAGCCTGATCTGGTCGGCTCTGTATCTGCTGCTCGACAACGTGCTGCGCCTGGTCGGAGGCTGGCCGCTAATCGGCGTCGTGGCCAAGTGCCAGATCTTCGTCAACTTCTTCTTCGTGCTCGCGATCATGCTCGCGTTCTCAAACGCCATTCTGGCATTCGGCAACCTCTACGGCCGCGACGAGGCGGGGCAACTGATAACGATGCCGGTGCAGGCGCGGAACGTCATCCTGGTCAAATGGCTCGAGGGCATGTTGCTGTCGAGTTGGTCGTTTCTGTTGCTGGGCGTGCCGCTGATGTTGGCCATCGCCGCCCAGAACCGTGTCGCCTGGTATTTCTATTTCCTCTTCACAGGGCACTTCGTGGGGTTCGTCGTCATACCGGCGACGGCCGGCGTGGTGCTGGCGTGGTTTGTCGCGACTTTCGCGCCGCGCCGTCCGCTGGTCCTGGCGCTGTGGATCGGCTGCGGTGCCGTGGCGGTGGTGGTAGCGTGGTTCTGGCGGATTTCGCTCAGCAGCGGCGAGGCCGACGCCTGGTTGCGGCGGATGCTCGAAGATCTCAGCTTCACGCGTTCGATCATGCTGCCGAGTACCTGGACGGCGGAGGGCATTACCTGTGCGATTCAGGGGCGCGTGGCCGACAGCCTGTTCTACCTGCTGGTGGTGGCCGGCAACGCAGTCTTCCTGGTGTGGCTGACGGTCAACATCATCGGCGCGACGTGGTCCAGGACTTACAGTCGGGCACAGCACGGCCGCCTGCAAACGACGATCAGGCGCGGCTGGGTGACGGAAGTCCTCTGCCGTGTGCTGTTCGGCTATCTGCCGCGCCAACTGCAACTGATTATGCTGAAGGACGTGCGCAACTTCGCGCGTGACGCCACGCAGTGGACGCAGATGGCCATCATGCTCGGCCTGCTGCTACTCTATGCGGCGAACCTGCACCGCCTGCCGATCAACGCCGGCAGCAGTTCGATGCAGGCCCTGGTCAGCTTCCTGAATCTTACGACCGTCAGCCTGATCCTCGCGACGTTCACCAGCCGGTTTGTCTTCCCGTTGCTATCGCTCGAAAGCCAGCAACTCTGGCTGCTGAGCCTGTTGCCGATTCGGCGTGTGACCATGCTGTTCGTGAAGTTCCTGTTCGCGCTGACGGTCACGGGGGCGTCATCGTTGGTCGTAATGGGCGTGGCCGTCTTCATGCTGGGGCTGCCTCTGGTTTGGGTGCAGGTCAACATTCTGCTGTGTTTTGGCGTCTGCGTGGGGCTGTGCGGTCTGTCGGTCGGGCTGGGGGCACGCTTCCCGGTTCTTGGACAGCGCAATCCGGCCCGCATCGCGGCCGGCATCGGCGGCAGCATCAACCTGATCGCCAGCATGGTATTTGTGGCGATCGTGATGTTGGGGATGGGCGTGCTGACGCTGCGTGAGGTCCGCGCCGCGATGGGGCCGGGGATGCCGCCTGTGATTTCACCGGAAGGCTGGCGGCTGTACGGCATGATCCTCGGTCTGTGTGTGGCCGTGGCCGCGTCGGCCCTGTGGATCGGCGCCCGCCGCTTCGCCCGCCTGGAGTTCTGACACCGAGACCGCAGCCCTGTATGCGCCCAACAAGAGCCCGAGTGGCCGCGTAGAGGCCATTAAAAAGCCCGGGCCCGCTCAGTCGAGCGGGCCCGGACTTTTTTGAGGAGGAGGAGGAGAAGTTGCTACTTCTATTCCCCCAAATCGGCTGATTTCCACCTCTGTCTCAAAAAAAGTAATGAATCACATGCCCGTGAGCGGTTGCGGGGCAAGCCCGCTTTGACGGGTGTGTTTCCCGACCGTCTCTCACGCTTATCAGAACGCCGCTCACGCCTGCTGGGCGACGGGATTATGGGCTCTTGCCACGTTGCTGGTGGTGGGGCGGATAACAAACTTTGCCAAGAACTCGGGCTGAAATTCGACGAGCCCAGTGGTCGGAAGGGTGGTGGGGTGGTTATGCGTGGCGCCCGTCCGTGGGCCGCGATTGGGTGGGGGAGTGATCGCAAGTCTTGTCGCTGTCAGTTGTTGTCGGAAATCGTGCGACCTCGGACGGCGTGGTTGGTCGTGCACACGGCGAGTTGTAGTATCGGCGTTGGAGTGCTTGTTGGCTCGGTCGAGGTTTCTTGCGGCCAGGTAACCTCACGTTGCCGCCTGGTCGCCACACGCGGAGTAATTGCCGATGCGCTGGATCTTGATATTGGTCATGGTTGGCGCGGTCGGTGGCGGCGGATGGTACGGCTACAACAGTTGGTTGGCACCGTCCGAGGTGGTGCGGTACACGACGGACACGGTCACACGCGGGACGATCGTCTCGACAGTATCCGCGACCGGGACGGTCGAGCCGCTTGTGACGGTGTTGGTCGGATCGCAGGTCAGCGGCACTGTGATGCACCTGATGGCGGATTTCAACGACCGCGTCGAGGAAGGGATGGTGCTGGCCCAACTCGACCAGGATCGTTTCAAGGCGGTTCTGGCGCAGCGGACCGCGGCCGTCGCCGTCGCAAAGGCGCGTGTGGACGAAGCTCAGGCACATCTGGCGACGGCCCAGCTCGAACATCGGCGCATCGAGCGGGCGTTTGAGCGACAGGCGGCGTCGGATTTCGAGCTTGAGTCGCGGCGGGCTGACGAATCCGCGGCCCAGGCATCGGTGAACGCTGCCGAGGCGCAGTTCGAAGCCGCCGTTGCCGATCAGCAGCAGGCTCAGATCGAACTCGACAAGACGATCATCCGCTCGCCGATTGACGGAGTGGTCATATCGCGTAACGTCGACGAGGGGCAGACCGTGGCGGCCTCACTCCAGGCACCGACGCTGTTCACGATCGCCAACGACCTGACGAAGATGCGCGTCAACGCCGCCGTCAGCGAGATGGACATCGGCGTGGTGCGCGAGGGCATGGAGGCAGACTTCCGCGTCGATGCCTATCCCAGTCGGCGTTTTCGTGGAAGGGTCAGCGAGGTGCGCTATGCCCAGACGGTTGTCGACAACGTCGTCACGTATACCACGCTGATCGACGTCGATAATCCGGAGCTTCTGCTGCGGCCGGGCATGACGGCCGTGATTCTGTTCGAGGTTCAGAAGTCAGAGGACGTGCTGACGGTGCCGAACACGGCGCTGCGTTTTGATCCGCAGGCCCAGCGCCAGGAGGTTGACTGGCGTAACCCGGGGGTCGGCCGGCCGATGCAACCGCGCGTGTTCAAGAAGGTCGGCGAGGAACTCACCGAAGTGCCGGTCGAGATCGGGCTGACGGATGGCCGGCGTACGGAGATTCACTGCGACCAGCTTGACGACGGGGATGAGGTCGTGGTTGGCCAGGAGATCATCACCGACCGCGGGCGAAGCATCTCGATTCGCAACATGCTCGGCAGGTAAGTGTTCACCATGCTCATCGACATACGGGACGCGTGGAAGTCGTACTTCATCGGCGAGGTTGAGATCCCGGCCGTGCGCGGCGTATCGCTGGCCCTCGCCGCAGGTGAGTTCGCCGCCATCACCGGCGCGAGCGGCTCGGGCAAATCGACCTTCATGCATGTCCTTGGCTGTCTCGATCGCCTGGACCACGGCACTTACGAATTCGAGGGGCAGTCGGTCGAGTCGCATTCACGCAGGAAACTGGCGGCGCTCAGAAACCGACGAATCGGCTTCGTTTTTCAGAGCTTCAACCTGCTGCCGCGCACGACGATCCTCTACAACGTGGCGTTGCCGCTGGCTTACCAGGGAGTCGGGCGGCGCGAACGCAAGCGGCGCGCGACCGAGATGCTCGAACGTGTCGGGCTGGCTGATCGGCTCAAGCATCATCCGAACCAGCTTTCGGGTGGCCAGCAGCAGCGCGTCGCGATCGCGCGGGCGCTGGTCACGCGGCCGGCAATCGTGCTGGCGGACGAGCCAACCGGCAATCTCGATACCGCCACCAGCCGCGAGATCATGGACCTGCTACAGACGCTCAATCGCGACGAGGGGCTGACAATCGCGCTGGTCACGCACGAGCCGGATATCGCTGCCTACGCGGCGCGGCAAGTAGTTTTTCGCGATGGCACGATCGTAAAGGACGCCGCGACCAAGCTGCGAGAGGCGGTGTAGCATCATGGGACCAATGACCGTCATCGGCGAGTCGTTCCGTAGCCTCGGCAAGAACAAGGCACGCACGGCGTTGTCGATCCTGGGCATCGTGATCGGCATCGCCGCTGTCATCGCGATGGTCGCCGTCGCGCGCGGCGCACAACGCCGCGTTGAGCGCGAGATCGCCGCCATGGGCGATGACTGGGTGGTCGTGTGGTACGAGGGGAATCAGCGCGGCGGTGTCAGACGCCAGCAGGGATTGCCGCCGAATACAGCCCGCAACGACGCGGCGGCGATATTGGACGAGTGCTCGGCGGTACGCGCGGTTGCCCTGGCCAATCGCACCTGGGGCGGTATCCAGGTCATCTCCGGTTTCGGCAATTGCCAGACCACGGCGCGCGGCGTCGAGCCCCTGTACTTCGACATCCGGCGCTGGGGCATTGTCGCCGGACGGACTATGACCGATGAAGACATGCAGATGCGTGCCAAGGTCTGCTGGCTGGGCGAAACCGTGCGTGAGAAGGTCTTCGGCAGTGTCAATCCGATCGGTCAGACGGTGCGTCTCAACGGCGTGGCGCTGGAGGTGGTCGGCGTGCTCGTGCCCAAGGGCTCCAGCGCCGACGGCCACGATCTCGACGACGAGGTCCTGCTGCCGTTCAGCACCTACCAGCCGCTGATCGGCGGGAACGAGCCGCCGCGCGTGTTCTTCGTCGCGTCAAAGCCGGGCTACGCGCTCGAGACCGCGAAGGATCAGATGCGCACGGTGTTGCGCCGGCGTCATCGGCTGGCCGACGACGAGGAAGACACTTTTCGCATGTATGACCGCGGGCGCACCGCCGAGGCCAGCGAGGAAGCCACGAACGTCTTCAACATGCTGCTGACGTCGATCGCATCGATATCACTGTTGGTCGGCGGCGTCGGGATCATGAACATCATGCTGGTGTCGGTCACCGAGCGCACGCGCGAGATCGGCCTGCGCATGGCG
>JAFGRR010000683.1 GCA_016935035.1 Phycisphaerae bacterium
GTGTCCGAGGTAATACCGCGGCTCCCGAGGCAGATGAGGTCCATCTTGCGGGCCGAGGCCAACTCGCGGACGGCGGCGTCCGGCTGTTCGGAACAGGTGCAGACGATCTCGAACGCGACGCCCGACTTGTCCATGTCCTGCACGAACTCCTCGAGCCGCTTACGGTTCACCTCGGCGAGCCGCTGCTGAGCCTCCTCCAGACTGACGCCGGTCTTGGAATAGCCGTAGTCGACCGCGAAAACGGTCTGGGCGACTACCTGGGGGCCGTGTTCGTGGCTCTCGCGGGCGAAATCCAGCGCGGCCTCCAGCGCCAGCTTTGAGTGGTCGGAGAAATCGACCGGCACGAGGATCCGCGCCATGTGTACGTGGGCGTCCTTCGGCACCAGCAGCACGGTGCATGGAGACTTGCGCGCCAAGCGGTTGAAGACGTTGCCGACCGCGACCTGTTCTGACGGCAACGACCGTCCTGCCAGAACCAGGTCAAGTTGCTGGGTGTGTGCGATCTTCAGCACGGCCTCGAGCGCGTGGTGCTTGGCAACCTCGATTTTGGTGCGTGCCATCACCTCGGGCGATAAGTGCTCGCGCACGAAGGCCTCGTGGTCGCGGGCCTGCTCCGTGCCGCTGTCGTGGCGCGCCCAGTAGACACAGGCGATCGACTCGGAATCGGCGAGTTTGGCGATGCGGTCGGTAAACGCCAGCACATCCTCATCGTCCGGCCATTCGTCGAGGTAGACGCCCAGTCGCTTGAATCGCTTCATAGTCAGTCCTCGTGTTCGCCGCTCGGGCACCGGAGAGACTTGCCCCAAGCACGTAGTCTCAGGGCCGCGCGGCCCTCGGCTTCCAGGCCGCCCCGTGCAACTTCATAATATCCGCTACGGCGGCTAATCAACAGCCTGCGGGCACACCGTGACAGGGATGACGTATCCTCTCAGGGACACTTCAGCCTTCAATGGCCGCCGCGAGATGCGCTGTGCGGCAACATCACTCACAGGGAATGCTGGCGTCCTCCGGCGGGCTGTAGAGCAGCACCACGCGGCCGACACGCCGCACGAGTTCGCAAGGCACACGTTCGGCGAGTTGCGCCGCCGCCGCGTCACTTTCGGCCGCAGTGGTCGCCGATACCCTCACCTTTATCAGATCATGGCGAGCCAGTGACTGCCGCACGTGAGCCACAATCTGGTCGGTGATGCCGTCGTGTGCGACAGTCAGCATGGTCTTCAGATGGTGGCTGCGCGCGGTTAGTTCGCGTCGCAGCTTGCCGGAAATGGCCATGGGTGTTCCTTTGCGTGTGCCGGGTGGTACTGTACACGCGACGCCGTCTCGCTACGATAGCACTCATTGGTTAACGTCACGAAAGACCCGTTTTTCAAGGGGCAGAATGAGCAAGCAGAAGCGCTCCGCCGACAGTTCCGAACCCAGCCTGTTCGACCGATCGCCCGATACGATCCCGGTCGGCGTAGTCAGCCAGTCAACGTTTGTTCCGCCGGACGACGACACCGAGGACGCGCCCGAGACGCCGGCACGCGGCGACGCCGCACCGCGCGGCAAACGCGCGCCGGCCCCGGCCCGACCGGCGCCGGCGAAGCCGCGCCGTGGCAAGGCCGCGCGCGAGGTGACCGCCGAGATGCTGGCCACGAAGCAGCGCGACATCTCGATCTCCGAGTTTTTCGCCAAGAACCGCCACCTGCTGGGCTTTGACAACAAGCGCAAGGCCCTGCTGACTACGGTGAAGGAGGCGGTCGATAACGCTCTGGACGCGTGCGAGGAAGCCGGACACCTGCCCGAACTCTACGTCACCATCGACCAACTGGCCGAGGAGCGCTTCCGCGTCACCGTGCGCGACAACGGGCCCGGCATCGTCAAGGCCCAGATACCGAACATCTTTGGTAAGCTGCTGTACGGCTCGAAGTTCCACCGCCTGAAGATGTCACGCGGGCAGCAGGGCATTGGCATCTCGGCGGCCGGCATGTACGGCCTGCTGACCACGGGCAAGAGTGTGCACGTCACGTCGCGGACCGGGCCAAAAAAGGAGGCGCACCACTTCCGCGTCGCGATCGACACTGCCAAAAACCGGCCGGACGTCATCAAGGAAGAGACCGTCGATGTACCATGGGAACGCGGCACCGAGGTCAGCATCACGCTCATAGCCAGCTACTCCAAGGGCAAGACGTCGGTCGATGAGTACCTCGAGCAAACGGCGATCGCCAACCCGCACGCCCTGATTCACTACCAGTCGCCGACGCGCGAACATCGCGAGTTCCCGCGTGGCAGTGACGAATTGCCCGCCGAGACCAAGGAGATCAAGCCGCACCCATACGGCATCGAGCTCGGCGTGCTGATGAAGATGCTGAAGGAGTCGAAGGGCGAGAAGCTCGCGGGGTTTTTGCAGAACAGCTTTTCGCGCGTATCGTCGCTCGTATCCAGCAAGATCTGCGAGGCGGCGCAGCTCAGCCCGCGCGCGGCCCCAACCACGATTCCCAACCCCGACATCGAGCGGCTGTATCAGGCCATGCAGCAGGTCAAGGTCATGGCCCCGCCGACGGATTGCCTGGCGCCGATCGGCGTACGGGCACTGCTGGCCGGCCTGCTGAAAGAGGTCAAGGCCGAGTTCTTCACCGCGACCACGCGCAGCCCGACCGTCTATCGCGGCAATCCGTTTCAGATCGAGATTGCCCTGGCCTATGGCGGCAACCTGGGCTCCGACGGCCCCGCACGCGTGATCCGCTTCGCCAACCGCGTGCCGCTGCTGTATCAGCAGTCGGCGTGCTGTGCGTTCAAATCGGTGATGGACGTTGATTGGCGGAACTACGGCACGTCGCAGCCCGGCGGCGGTCTGCCGGTCGGGCCGCTGGTGGTCATGATCCACATGGCGAGCGTGTGGGTGCCGTTCACATCGGAGAGCAAGGAAGCCATCGCCGACTACGATGAGATCCGCAAGGAGATCAAGCTGGCGTTGCAGGAGTGCGGCCGCAAGCTGGCGACGTACGTTCGCCGCCGCCGCCGGCAGAGGCTGGAGAGCCAGCGGCGTGACATCTTCGAGCGCTACATCCCGGATGTTGCCGAGGCGCTGGCCAACCTGACCGGCCAGAGCGAAGACCGCCTACTGCGCGACCTGCAGGCAATCTCCAAGACGCGCACCGCCGAGGCCGACGTCGAGCTCGACGAAGACGGCAAGCCGATCGAGAAAGAAGAAGAGCCCGAGGAGACTCTCAACGGCGACGATTCAACGATGATCGTCCCGGAGAACGAGACCATCGAGACTCCGGAGGACCTATTCGACGGCAACGGTAACGGCAACGGCAAGAAGAAAAACGGGCGGAAACGGAGTTCAAAACGCCGGCGGTAGGCGGCGTTTGTACGGCAGATGTAGCGGCCGACGTCTCGTCGGCCGTCTTTGGTTCTTGGCCAACGAACGCAGCGGCTATCGCGCGTGTGCCGATACTGGGGGCATCGAATGGACGACCAACAACCCAAAGACGCCCTAGTCGAACCCCTCGGCCCCGCCGGCATGCCCGAGAATGCCCGCTGCATCGACTGCGGCTACCAACTTCGCGGCCTGCCCGGGGAGCAATGCCCCGAATGCGGCCGATCATTCGACGCAGCCAATCCCGCGACGTACCACCTGCCCAACACCTACAGCTGGCAGCGCTGGGCCAAACCGCCTTCGACACGCTCGGTTGTTTGGACCTGTATCGCCACCCTGCTGGTTCTTGAGGGCGCGAGCACTCCAGGTGGAGTGATGGCAATCGGTGTGTTTCCGATGATTCCTGTTCCATGCATCGGCCCGCTATTCGTTGCTGCAGTGTTGATCTATGGCGCATACGTATGGCTCCGGCGAGCACTCGCCGTCCGACGTCTGAGGGACTTCCCCGGCGATGCAGCA
>JAFGRR010000684.1 GCA_016935035.1 Phycisphaerae bacterium
AATGATCAGAGCTTGTCATATCGGCTGGCGAGGGCGCCTGCGAGATAGACTGCCATGACACATGCAGATGGCAACGTCGCGAGCTGTTCTCCGGAGATGCGCTTCAAGGAGGCCTGCGCGCGAGGCGACACGCGGGCCGCGGAACAGATCGGCCGCGAGCTCATTGTGAAGCAGCACGCCGTGCCGCCAACACCGCCGAGCGTGTCACCCGTCACGATAATCCAATGGTCAGCCAGGCTGGTCGCGCGGAGCATGCGCGAGATATCGCTTATTCAGGAGTTGAAGCGACCGCAGAATCCCGATCGCATCTGGAGTGATCTCGCGAACAAGTCCGTCGCCGACACACTGCTGGTTTTCTGGGCAACGGTCATGTGGGGCGGGGTGACGCTTACCGGCCTTTCGCTGCTATCGACGGCGGCAGCGCTGATGAATGTGCCGGTCAACTGCGGTCTCGCGGGCGGGACTGCCCGCACAACGATGGGACTCGTATGCATCCATGATGAGGTTCTGCTGACGGAAGTCGTGCGGTACGTCAACAAGGCCGAGTTCAGCGTGCTCGGTCTGGCGACGATACTGTTGTTCTATTGCTGCGCGACCATCACCGCTTTCTACGCAGGCGCGGTCACGCGGGCACTAAGCGCGTCGCTTCTGCGGCTGAGGCCCGAGGTTGCGGCCAGGCTACTGCGCGACAGTGCCCCACTCAAGCTGGGCGAGCTGGTGCAGCTGGACAGATGTCTCAGGCGATCCGGCGTGGCCGGGTGGCGACATGTCTGCATAGTCAGTTTGGCGTTCCCTGAGCTGTCCATGGCGTGGATCGTGCTCGCGCGTCTGTCCATACGAATCATGTCGGCGGTGGACTGCGGCTGGTACGGCTACCTTGTGGCGTTCCTGCTGGCGTGGGTGGCAGCGTTTGCCGCCGATGTCTTCTTCATGGGCATTGAGGGGATTATCGCGGCCGCCGTGTCGCGAACGGGGCTCGACACGACAGAAACCTACCTGGATGAGATACTCACCACGTGCGTGACCATCGGCATTCTGAACCTCATCGGACTGGGACTCCTCGACCTAGTCTTCATAGGCATCGGCCTGTCAGCCGCCCTGTTTGGTGCGCGGGCGGTAAACAGATGGACCGCAGGTGCGTGCGACACCAACACGTGAACCACGCGCAACGGTCAGCCGCGTGTCGTCGGGTTACGCCAACTCGCAGCGGAGTATGCCGGTCGGATCTTGTGCCAGTTCAGGTGCCGGGTTCTGAGACAATGGTCCAGGCAAAGACGGCCTTGAAATCCTCGTAGCACGTCTGGCAGATCCACCGGTACTCATCAAGCGTCGTGTATCCCTCGTTCTGGTCGCCTGGGCGTGTCGAGAATTTGCAGCCGCAGAACTCGCAGTGATCGTGGTCCCAGCCTTCACGGTATGGCCGGTAGGTCGCCCGACGGAGTGTGATGCCCTTGAGATACTCTTCCTGGCCCTGAAGTCGCCAATCGTCCATCGGTGTACCCTCCGCTTCTGCGGCGTTTCATTGCCCGCCGGCGAGTTCGCCAGTTAGTACCTTCAACGCCCGCTGGCACGCGGCTTCGTGGACTTTGCGCATTTCGTCGACGTCCACTCCGTCACGGCGCCAGCCCTCCAAGGCAGCGGCGGCCTCGTTTAGCGTGGTCTGCTCGGCGGGGAGTGTGTCGTCGTGGATGGCGGGCAGCCGCGCGGCGTCGAGGCGCATGTCGTCATCGGTACCCGTGTACACGCGGCGGCGGAGCTCTTCGGCGGCGTCGGACAGGGGGCTGGTCTCGGGGCCGTCGACGATCTGTGACGTGCCACCCATTGCTACCCAGGTCGGGACGGCTACCGAGAGCGACGGCTCGCCGAGGATTACCCACATGGTCGCGGTGCGCGGGTCTTCGCCGGGTTTGACGCCGTGGATGATGATTGAGCTGGCGCCGCTCAGGCGACTGATGGTCTGACGCGTGTCGAGCAGCGCCGGCGGCGCGTTTAGCACGCCGTCGTGATCGCGGACGACGGTGCTCAGCATGTACGCCAGGTCGAGTTTGCGGCCGGCGCCGGCGACGGAAAGCAACTGGCTGGCGCGGTCGAAGCGGTGATACGAATCGTTCTCGATCTGCTCGTCGGTCGGGCGCTCGCCGGCGGGCAACTCGTTGGCGGTGTAGGTGAAATTGGAGCGGACGACGCCGGCAGAGCACGCGGCGGCGACGCACGGGTCGGCGGGATCGAACATCACGTGCCGGCGCGGCCCGGTCTCGAACGTCGCCCCCCTGCCGTGCGCGTCGATGACCGCGAAGATCGGGGCTTCGATCCGCCCTGAGACGCCGCGTTTTCGCATCTGCCGCACCATCCACCGGTAGGCGGGAACGAAATCCGGGTCGACGTTTTGCCAACTGGCGTGGACACGGGCGCACGATATGAGGTGTTCATACCAGGGCTGTGTCTGAATGGTCCAGAGCGTCAGCATGAGGTGCCGCCCCACTCTTGCCATGTGCACCATGAGCGAAATCCGCCGGCGGACGGGTGATTACGACAATCGTGCCTACTTTGCTGCAACTGCCGCGTGCCACAGCGTTTGCGGCACGCTTGGCGCAAGAAAAACCCGCCGAAGCGGGTGTGGAGTGGAGACGAAGGGATTCGAACCCTCGACCTTCGCATTGCGAACGCGACGCTCTCCCAGCTGAGCTACGTCCCCAGGAACACCTCATTATATGCCGTCGGCGGGTGAACGCAATACGCTAGGAGTGCGGCGGGTTGTCTGGCTATGCGTCGCGTAGGCGTTTGGCCAAGGCGGCCAGCGCGGCGGCGTCGCCGGGCTGCGGCTTCCAGCGGTAGCCGAGGCCGTCGCCGGCGTGTCGCGGGATGATGTGGAAGTGCACGTGGTTGACTTCCTGGCCGGCGACGCGGCCATTGTTCTGGAGGATGTTGTAGCCGTGCGCGCCAGTGACGGTCAGGACACGCTTGGCGATGGCGCCCAGGCAACGGAACATGTCCGCCGCCTCGTTGGCCGGAATCTTCTCCAGCCGGTCGTAGGGCTTCTTGGGGACGACGAGGGTGTGGCCCTCGGCGAGCGGGTTCACGTCGAGAAAGGCAAGGACGTGCTCGTTTTCAAAGACGCGGTGACAGGGGATTTCGCCGGCAATGATCTTGCCAAAGATGGTATCGGCCATGGCTGTTGCCCGTTCTTCCTGCCTGTGGCGATGCGATTCACAAGCCGGCCGACCAGCGGTCGCCGTGGCTGTTATATCGCGAGCGCCCTTGACCTCAACGACCGCCGCGCGGGCGGCCACGACGAACCCAGTGTCCGCCACGACGGTGAAGCATGGCGGGTTACGGAAAACGCCTTACAGTCCAACGGCCGCCACAAAGGGCGGCCGCTACCTAAACCCTACACTCCGTACTCTTCCCACCTCCGAT